>JAPSIP010000349.1 GCA_031178645.1 Paracoccus sp. (in: a-proteobacteria)
CGAATGGCCAGGCCTTCGATTGCATCGCGGCGTCGCGGAGGGTGGTCATCGCATACTTCTCCTGTTCCAAGGCTTGACGCCTTATTGAAAGCGGGGTGAATGGTCAATAATTTGCGCCCTGAGCGTCTACCCAAGGAAAAGACATGACCATCGATCTGCCCTCGTTCTCGCCCTGCGATGCCTTGGTGGCGGTGATGGTTGCCGTGTCAGCCTCGGACCAGACCTATCGCACGTCTGAACTGGTGGCGATCCAGCGCAGCGTGGACCATACGCCGGTCTTCGCCAATTACGACGACGACCGCATCCGCGCGGTCAGCCAGACCGTGATCACGCTGTTCGAACACGAGGACGGCATCGACGCCCTGTTCGGCCTGATCCGCGACGCCCTGCCGGAAAAGCTGTACGAGACCGCCTATGCCCTGGCCTGCGACGTGGGCGCCGCCGACGGTCGCCTTTATGAAGGCGAGGTCGCGATGCTGGCCGAGATCCGCCACCAGTTGAACATCCCCCGCCTGCACGCCGCCGCGATCGAGTTGTCGGCACAGGTCCGCCACCGGGTGCTGTAGGTCAACCCCAGCCGTTCAGGATATCGCGCTGCAGCCGCTTGGCGTCGCGCGTCCAGGACAAGACGCCAGATGGCAGTTCCTGCCCCGCCGTCGCCATCTGTCGCGGCGCATCCGCGCAGAGGATTGCGAAGGCGCGGGGCCGGCCGCGAGGCCCGGTGACATAGCCCGCCAGGTTCGACACGAAGTTCAGCGTCCCGGTCTTCGCCCGGACGGTGCCCGCCGCAGTCGCCCCCTGGCCCAGGTCGTCGTCCAGCGGATCGGCCTTCAGCAGCGCGGGCAGCCCGGACGCCACGCCCGGCCCCGCCAGCAGCCGCGCCATCCCCTGCGCCGTCACACGGCTGGCGGGCGACAGCCCTGAATGATCGGCCAGCGTGAAATTCAGCCCCTGCCCTTGCGCCACAAGCCAAGCCCGCATCGCCTGGGCCGAGGCCGCCGGATCTCGCGCGCCGCTGGCGTGCAGGCCCACCACCTCGGCCGTGAGGTTGGTCGAGAAATACAGCATGTCGCGCAGGATCCGGTCCAGCGGCGGGCTGAAATGGCTGGCAACGACCTGGCCCTGCGGCAGCGTGGTGATCACCTCGGGCGCGGGCAGCACCAGCCCCTTGGCGCGGCACAGCGTCTGGAACACGTCGCCCGCGTAAAGCTCGGGCTTGCGGACGGGCAGCCAGCGGCTTCCGGCGCGGTTCACGGCATTGCGGGATACCGTCCAGCTTTCGCGGTCCTCGCTCTCGCGATAGGAAAACAGGTCGGAATGATCGCCGGGCGCGGCGGTGATCGTATAGGCGCGCGGCGAATGGGCCGATCCCCGCGCCTCAAGCGACATCTGCGCGCCGCCCTGCCGCCAGCCCAGGTGGACGCGGTTGAAGTTCAGGATCATGCCCGACAGCGCGGGGTTGTAGGCCAGGTGATCGGCTTGGCCGGGCGCGATTTCCTCAAGCTGCGGCAGGGCGCCGCCCCAGACGGCAAAGCGGGCGGGGGCGGGCTGTCCAGTTGCCACCAATTCGCCGGCAAGGGTTGCAAGATCGTCGGTGGACAGGACCGGATCCCCGCCGCCCGCCAGGACCAGCATGTCGCCCGCCCGGATGATCCTTGTGCTGAAGCGATGGGCGGGGCCCAGCCGGGACAGGGCGTAAAGCGCCGTCACTGCCTTCAGGGTGCTGGCGGGCATCATCGGCGCAGCCGCTTGCGCCGCATCTGCCAGCGGCCGAGTCGGATCGTCCAGCAGCGCAAGGGCGACCGTCCCCGGCAGCCCTGCCGATGCGACGATGCGCGCAGCCGATAGCGCCGGCCGCGCGGGCGGGCGGCGGTCAGAACTCTGGCCCCAGCCCAGGCCCGGGGCCAGAGGCAAGGCCGCAACCCCCACCAGCAGGTTGCGGCGCGATAGCATCATGTGCCTGCCCCCATCGCCCGGCGCAGCGCAGTCGAGGATTGCGGGGACATCGGCAGGTTCACCTGCACCCAGACGGGCGGTTTCCGCCGCGCAAGCAGCCCTGCCTTGGACGGCGGCAGCCGGTAGTCGCCAAGCGCCTGCGCCGCCACCGAATGCCGGGAGGCCAGGCGCGATCCGGGGCG
>JAPSIP010000350.1 GCA_031178645.1 Paracoccus sp. (in: a-proteobacteria)
GGTCGCGATCAGGGTCGCGCGGGGGGCCATCCGCAAGGCCGCAGCGGCGGCGTGAAGATCGCTCATCCTTGTGATCTCACGGCCGGTCAGGTGTCCCAGTTCGAACGAGTTCGGCGTAGTCAGATCGGCCAGCGGCAGCAGCCGGTCGCGCATGACCTGAGCCAGTTCCGCCGGGACGTAAAGGCCCGGACCGTGATCCCCATCACCGGGTCGCACAGGTATCGCAGCGAAGGGTTCGCGGCCTTTGCCCGCGCCACGAAATCCGCCGCCAGCAGCGCCACCTCGACCGAGCCGATATAGCCGGTCATCAGCCATTCGGCGCGTTGCGGCAGGCCGCGTTCGCAGGCCCCCAGCAGAAGGTCGGCGAACAGGTCCGGCGGCACCGGCCCGCCGCGCAGTGTCGGATAATCGGGCGTGTTCGAGAAGATCACGGTCGGGATCGCCGCGACCTCCAGCCCCGAGGCCTGCATCGGGAAGACGGCGGCCGAATTGCCGACATGGCCGTGGACCACCTGGCTCTGGATGGAAATGACCAGCGGCGGCTTCATGTCCGGCCCTCCAGCCGGGGGCGCCAATCCTCGACCCGGCCGCTGTCCAGGCGACGCTGCGCGTATTTGCGCCATCCTTCGGCCAGCACGTCCAGCGCGGCGATGCCCCGCAGTTCGTCGCGGTTCAGGCGGTCCACATACATCGCCTGCCACAAGCGGCGCAGGGTCCAGTCGGGCGCCAGGCGGTCAATCAGGTCCAGCCGGTCGCCCGGAGCCACGGTGCCCGGCTGCAGGACGCGGTAATACCAGCCGGTGCGGCCAGACTGCTGCACCCGTCGGGCCATGTCGGGAATACCGAAGCGGTGGTTCAGCTTCCAGCAGGGCTGCCGCCCTTGCGAGACCTGCACCAGGGCAGTGCCCAACCGGAAGATGTCGCCCACGGCCACCGCGTCCTCGGTCAGGCCCGCGACCGAGATGTTCTCGCCAAAGGCGCCCGGATGATCCAGCAGCGGCAGGTCGCCAAGATCGGCCCGCCATGCGGCATAGTGGTCCCAAGGGTAATGATGGACCGCCTTTTCCGGCCCGCCATGAACCCGGCGGTCGGCTTGCTCGTCGCCCTCGAATCCCAGTGCAGTCAGCATCAGGGGCCGGGCGGCTGCCGTCTTGGCAATGGCGCTGCGTGCATGGCTGCCCGACAGGGGCGCGGCGGGTCCGGTCAGAACGGTCAGGGTCATGATGATCCGAAGGCAAACTTGCAGCCGTTATCAACTGACTGGGCCCCCTTCGGCAATCACCCATTCGCCGCCCCTTGAACGTGCCAAGGGGGCACGTTACGTTTTGTTCAACTTGACATCGGAGGGCGTGTTCTCATGACGCCCAAGCGTCCTGCGGGTGCGGACGCGTTCCCGAAAATTGCGGTAGAGCCGTCCGTCGCCCGCCAACCCGAGGAGGGGGCGCTTTATGCTGCCCTCGACCTTGGCACAAACTCGTGCCGGATGCTGATTGCCCGACCGAAGGGCAGTCAGTTCCAGGTCATCGACAGCTTCTCCAAGCCGGTTCAGCTTGGCCAGGGGCTGGAAGCGTCTGGGCGCCTGTCGCGCAGCTCGATGGCGCGCACGGTCCATGCATTGCAGGTCTGCCGGCGCAAGCTGGAACAGCATCGCGTGCGCAACATGCGCCTTGTCGCGACCGAGGCTTGCCGCCGCGCGAGGAACAGCCGCGACCTGATGCGCACAATCCGGCGCGAAACCGGCCTGCCGATCGAGATCATCGGCGCCGAGGAGGAAGCCCGGCTGGCGGTGATTTCCTGTGCGCCCCTGGTCAGCCACAAGACGGAAACGCTGATGGTCGTCGATATCGGCGGCGGATCGACCGAGCTGGTCTGGATCGATCTGGAAGATGTCGAACCCAAGGAACGCCCCCGCGCGATCATGCGGCTGTCGGACGGCTTCGGCAATCCGCAGCCCGGCGGGGCGCGCGTGGTGGACTGGATCAGCGTGCCGCTGGGCGTGGCGACGCTGCGCGACCAGTTTGCGGATGTCGAGGACGACGGGGGCCGCTTTGCCCTGATGTCCTGGTATTTTGAGGAAATGTTGTCTGGCTTCACCCCCTATGCCCAAGGCTCGCCCGACGAGGGGTTCCAGATCATC
>JAPSIP010000045.1 GCA_031178645.1 Paracoccus sp. (in: a-proteobacteria)
TCGTCCGCATCCAGCAGCCGGCCGGCGACGCGCTTTACGTCATCCGCCGTCACTGCCTCGACCTTCGCATTGCGGGTGTTCACATAGTCGATGGGAAAGCCGATCAACTGCATCCCTGCCAGAATGCCCGCGATGCTGCCGTTGCCGTCAAAGCGCAGCGGGTATTCCCCCGTCAGGTAGGTCTTGGCATCCGTCAGTTCCCGGTCGGTGACCCCGCCTTGGGCCATGCGGTCCCATTCGGCCCGGATCAGGTCCACCGCCTGCCCGGTCGTGGCGTTCGATCCCGCCATGCCGCCCTGCCAGGTCTGGCCGTACAGACTCGTGGCCAGCGTGGTGCCGACGCCATAAGTCAGGCCGCGCTTTTCGCGGATCTCCTCCATCAGGCGCGAGCTGAAGCCGCCGCCGCCCAGGATGTGGTTGGCGACAAAGGCCGCGAAGTAATCGGGATCGTCGATGGCAAGGCCGGGGCCTGCAAAGCTGACAACGGTCTGCGGGCTGTCCCAGTTGATCACGGTGACGCCGCCGGTCAGTTGCAGTTCCGCCGGTTCCGGCAGGGGCGCGGTGCCTTGTTCCGGCAACCCGCCCAGCACGGCGTCCAGAAGCAGGCCCAGTTCCTCGGAGCTGATGTCGCCCGCCGCACCCACCACCACGCGGTCACGCGCCAGCACGCGGTTCTTGGCCGCGACCAGATCCTGCCGCGTCAGCGCCGCCACCGATTCCTGCGTGCCGTTGATCGAGGTCGCATAGGGATGGTCGCCCCAGGCCTGGCGCGACATTTCCTTGGCGGCGATGGCTTGCGGATCGGTGGCCTCGGCCCGGATGATCGACTGGACCTGCGCGCGGACGCGTTCGATGGCGGCGTCGTCGAAACGGGGCTTGGTCAGCGCCTCGGCCAGAAGGGCCGCCGCCTCGTCGCGGTTCTCGGTCAGCGCGCGCATCCCGACGGTCAGGGAATCATCGCCCACGTCAAAGGAAAACTGCGCGCCCAACTCCTCGACCGCCTGGGCGAAGGCCACCGAATCGCGGCTGCCCGCGCCTTCCTCCAGCGTGGCCGTCATCAGGTTGATCGCGCCGCGCTTGCCTTCGGCGTCCAGGCTGGCGCCGCCCTTGAAGGAAAACTGGACGGCGACAAAGGGGATCGTCTCGTCCTCGACCAGCCAGGCCTTGATCCCGCCGGGCGAGGTGACCTCCTGGATGTCGATGGCATGGGCGGGAACGGCCAGAACGGCCAGGAAGATGGCGATGGTAGCGCGGATCATCCTTGCACCTCGGGGCTGGGGGCTTCGGCAGGGGCGGGCGCGGCGTCGTCCGCCGGGATGGGCGCGGGAACGGGCGCGGGCATTGGCTGTGCCTCGGCTGCGGCCGGGGTGGGCGCCTGTTCTGCACCCTCGGTCGGGGGCGGGGGCAGCAACCATCCGGTGACCGAGGCCTCGCTGCCCAGCACCTTCCGCGCGGCGGCCATCACATCCTCGGCGGTGATTGCGGCCAGGATGTCGGGCCAGGCCGCCACATCCTCGACCGATAGCCCGGTCGCCAGGCCCTGCCCATAGTCATAGGCCCGCCCATGCGCGGAATCGAGCGTATAGACCCGCGCGGCTTCGATCTGCGTCTTCACGCGCTCCAGATCGGCGGCGTCGGGGCCGGTTTCCAGGAAGCGGGCCAGGACCTTGTCCAGTTCGGCCTCGGCCTCCTCGGGCTCCATGTCGGCGGCCGGCACAAGCGAGATCGCGAAGCTGGTCGGATCGACCGAAAAGCCGTCATAGCCCGCGTTGACCCACAGGGCCTTGCCCTTCATCGCCAGTTCGCGCCCCAGGATCGAGGTCTGCATGGACCCGCCCAGCAGTTCCGCCAGCACCGTCAGGGCGGCCGCGTCCTTCTGGTCGCCGGGATTGCGTTCGGGCGCCAGATAGCTGCGCGTCATCACCGGCTGAGGGACGCGGGGATCGGTCATCTCCATCCGCCGGGCGGACCGCTGGGCGGGTTCCTGCGGGCGGATGCGCGGCTCGGCCTCTCCCTTCGCGGGGATCGGGCCATAGTATTTCTCCGCCAGTTCGCGGGCTTGTTCGGGGGTCACGTCGCCCGCAAGGATCAGGATCGCCTCGTTCGGGGAATAATGGTCGTCATACCATTCCAGGGCATCGGCGCGGGTCAGCCCCTCCATCTCGGCGCGCCAGCCGATCACGGGGCGGCCGTAGGGGTGGTTGTAGAACAGCGTGGCGTTGCGTTCCTCGGCAAACAGGGATCCGGGGTCGCTGTCCACCCGCTGGGCGCGTTCCTCCAGCACGACCTGGCGTTCGGCCTGCCAGTCATCCTCGCCGATGCGCAGGTTGGCCATGCGGTCGGCCTCCATCTCCATCACCAGGGGCAGGCGGTCGGATGCGATGCGCTGGAAATAGGCGGTGAAGTCATAGCTTGTGAAGGCATTGTCCATGCCGCCATTGGCGGTGACGGTCTTGGACAATTCGCCCGGCTCCAGCTTTTCGGTGCCCTTGAACATCAGATGTTCCAGGTAATGGGCGATTCCCGACTTGCCCGGCGGCTCGTCCGCCGATCCGATCCGATACCAGACCATTTGGACCACGACCGGGGCGCGGTGATCCTGGATCACCACGGTTTCCAGCCCGTTGGGCAGCGTGAAGTGGGTGACGCCTTCGGGCAGGTCGGCCCAAACGGGAACCGCGCCGACCGTCAGGGCCAGAAATGCGGGCAGGGTCTGTCGCAGCATGGGGGCGAAACCTCCTTGGTCCTGGCGGAAATCTGGCCCGATCCCAAGGCTTGCGCAACCGGCCTGACGCTATTGTGTCGCAAGGGTGATGGGCAGCGTTTCCGGGCCATGCGCCTGAAGCCCGATGCGCCAGGTGACGGGGCCGTCCAACCCGATCGCGGGCGTGCGAGCCAGCAGGCGTGAGAACAGGATTTCCATGTTCAGCCGGGCCAGGTTGTTGCCCAGGCAGACATGCGGCCCCGCCCCGAAGGCCAGGTGGACGTTCGGCCTGCGCGCGATGTTGAAGCGGTCGGGATCGGCAAAGGCCGCGGGGTCGCGATTGGCACCGGCATAAAGCAGCCCAAAACGGGTGCCACGCGGCCAGTCCTGCCCGGCGACGGCCAGATCCTCGGATGCGTAGCGGTGGAAGAAGACCAGCGGCGGGGCAAAGCGGAACATTTCCTGCACGGCCGAGGGCATCAATGTGGGTTCGGCGCGCAGTCGGGCCATCTGGTCCGGATGGGTCAGCAGCGCATGAAGCCCGCTGCCCATCACGTCGATGGTCGATCCGTGACCGGCATGAAGGATCTGCATGATCGTCGCGATCAGTTCGTCATGTGACAGAAGGCCCGCGCCTTCCACCCCGATTATCGCAGACATCAGGTCGTCGCGCGGCCGGGCCTTTCGTTCCGCATACAGATCCTGCAACGCGTCGTGGAACAGGCGCACCGCCTCCTCGGCCCGGGCCTTGCGGTCGGCGGTGCGGCGGCTGACGTCGAAATAGCTGACGGTATCCTCGGTCCAGCGGGTCATCTGCGGGGCAAGCGCCGGATCGGTCCCGATCAGGTGGCCGATCACCTGGCCGGGCAGGTCGGCGGCCAGATCGGCGACGAAGTCGAAGCGCCCGCGCGGGATCAGGCGGTCAAGCGCCCCATCGACCCATTGCGTGACGAAGGGCCGCAGGCTTTCCAGCCGGGTCTTGGTGAAGAAGGGAAAGACCGCCCGCCGCAGCCGGTCATGGTCCGGCCCATCCAGTTCCAGCATCGAGGTTTGCACGAAGCGTTCATGGAACGGCATGTCGTGGAAATTCTCGGCCCGCTGCATCCGGCGCTGTTCATCCGGCCCAAACAACGCGGTGCCACGCACCATCCGCCGGTCAAGGGCAATGGCCTGCACATCCTGGAAACGCGAGGCCAGCCGGAAGCCCTGCCAGTCGGGCAGGCCGGGCATCGCGCGCAGCCTTGCATATTGCGGCCAGGGGTCGCTTCCGAAATGGGGCTGCGACGGGTCGAAGCCCGCCGTCATTCCTCGGCAGGAACCGGGGATGTCTGGGTGATCGCGCCCGCGCGTTGCCACCGCTGCTGTTCGGCCTGCGAATCAAGCGCCAGCGGGCGATAGGCGCGTTGATAGACGGTGGAACCGAACAGCGCCTCGAGCGGGCGGCGCTTGTTGCGCGACCGCCATTCGGCGTCCGATTCGGCCAGCCGTTCGCGGATCGCGGGGTCGGTGCCCCGCCGCGTGGCATGGGCCACAAGCGCCCCGTCAGCCGCGGCGATGCCCTGATCGGACAGTCGCGCCGGATTGCCGCCCAGGGCTGCCACCGCGTCGGCATTGGGATTGGGATCGGTGATATTGGCCCCGCCCGGCGTCGGCGCGGGCAGCAGCGCAAGATCCGCCGGCATTGACAGGGGGCGGGTCGGCAGGATGGCGAATTCGTCCGGGCTGTTCTGGCCCGTCTCGATATTCATCAGCTGATTGCTGCCGCAGGCCGAAAGCCCCATGACGGCTGCTGCCGCGATGCCCCTGACGAAACCCTGCATGAACCTGCCCCTTGTCTTGTTGCGCCCGTTCTAGCCGGATTTGCCCGTCCCGTCACGGGTCTTGTCGGCCCCCTTGCCGGGCGGCTTGCGGCCAGGCTTTTCGGGTTCCTTCTTCTGCGGAACCAGGACCAGCCCGATCGCGCCCGCGAAGATCGCGATATCGGCCACGTTGAAGCTGTAGGGGTTCTGCCAGCCGGGCAGCGACATGTTCAGGAAATCCGCGACCGCCCCGTAAAGCAGCCGGTCGATCACGTTGCCAAGCGCCCCGCCGATCAGCAGCCCGCCCGCGATGCGCGCCATCACGCCCGCGTTCGACCGCCAGATCCAGACCCAGACCCAGGCCACGATGCCAAGCGCCACCGCAATCAGGATCCATTTCGTGACATCGGTGTCCGAGGCCATCAGCCCGAAGTTCACGCCCTGGTTCCAGGCCATCCGCAGGTTCAGCCAGGGCGGCAGCACGTCGATTTCCCGCACGCGGTCCAGCTGCAGCACATGGACCACCCAGTATTTCAGCACCTGGTCCAGCACGAAGATCGTCGTCGCGACCCAGATCAGCAGCCGCATGTCGCTGCGGGGCGGGGGCGCGGGCTTCTTCGGCGCACGCGGGGTCCGGGGCTTCGGCGCCGGTCTGGGCGGCGCGGGCGGCGGCGGATCGAGGGGCAGTTCCTGCTGCATCAGTGCCGGAAGTGCCGCTGGCCGGTGAAGACCATCGCCAGGCCCAGGCGGTTGGCCGTGGCAATCACCTCGTCGTCGCGCATGGACCCGCCGGGCTGGATGACGGCGCGGGCGCCGGCCTCGGCCAGGGCCTCGATGCCGTCCGCAAAGGGGAAGAAGGCGTCGGAGGCCACCGCCGCGCCGATGGTCAGGGGCTGGGACAGGCCAAGCGCCTCGGCCATGTCCTCCGACTTGCGGCGGCCGATGCGGGTGCTGTCCACGCGGCTCATCTGGCCCGCGCCGATGCCGACGGTAGCCATGTCCTTCGCATAGACGATGGCATTGGATTTGACGTGCTTGGCAACGGTCCAGGCGAACAGCATGTCGCGCAATTCGGCCTCATCCGGCTGGCGGTCGCTGACGACCTTCAGGTCGGACAGGCTCACATGGCCGTTGTCGCGGCCCTGCACCAGGAAACCGCCCGCGACCTGCCGGAAGGACAGCCCGCCCGCCCTGGGATCGGGCAACCCGCCGGTGGTCAGCAGGCGCAGGTTCTTCTTGGCTGCGAAGATGCGCTTGGCGTCCTCATCCGCATCGGGGGCGATGACGACCTCGGTGAAGATCCTGGCAATCTCCTCGGCGGTGGGACCATCCAGCACCTGGTTCAGCGCAATAATGCCGCCAAACGCCGAGGTCCGGTCGCAATCGAAGGCCCGCTTGTAGGCGTCAAGCGCGGTCGCGCCCCGCGCCACGCCGCAGGGGTTGGCGTGCTTTATGATCGCGCAGGCCGGACCCTCGGCCGGGTCGAACTCGGCCACCAGTTCAAAGGCCGCGTCGGTGTCGTTGATGTTGTTGTAGGACAGTTCCTTGCCCTGCCACTGCTTCGCGGTGGCGACGCCGGGGCGGTTCTCGCCCGTGACATAGAAGGCTGCGGACTGATGCGGGTTCTCGCCATAGCGCAGGGGCTGGGCCAGCGTGCCCGCAAAGGCGCGGCGACGCGGCGTCTCCTCGCCAATGGCACCGGCCAGCCAGGTGCTGACGGCTGCGTCATAGGCGGCGGTGCGGGCATAGGCGATCTGCGCCTGACGTTGACGGAAGGCCAGCGTGGTGCGGTCGTTATTGGCGTCCAGTTCGGCCAGCAGGGCGTCGTAGTCCTGCACGTCCACAATCACGGTGACGAAGCCGTGGTTCTTCGCTGCGGCGCGGATCATGGCCGGGCCGCCGATGTCGATATTCTCGATGCAGTCGTCATAGCCTGCGCCCTTGGCGACCGTCTCCTCGAAAGGATAAAGGTTCACCACCAGCAGGTCGATGGGCCCGATGCCATGCGCCTCCATCGCGGCCAGATGTTCGGTGTTATCGCGCAGGGCCAGCAGACCGCCATGCACCGCCGGGTGCAGCGTCTTGACGCGGCCGTCCATCATTTCCGGGAAGCCTGTCACGTCGGCCAAGTCCACCACCGTCAGCCCCGCCTCGCGCAGCGCCTTTGCGCTGCCGCCGGTGGACAGGATCTCGATCCCCCGCGCGTCCAGCTTGCGGGCAAAGTCGATCAGCCCGGTCTTGTCGGAAACGGAAATCAGCGCGCGTCGGATCGGCACGGGACGGGACATGGGGGCCTCGCATCTGGTTTGCGCCCCACTACCCGCCCCGCGCCCCAAGGTCCAGAACCACCTGCGCTTCTTCGTTGTCCAAATACCCCTGCCGTCATTCCGCCTTGCGCAGGCGGGCCATGAAGAAGCCGTCCATCCCGCCCCGATCCGCCCAGAAGTCCGGCCGCGTGCGCAACCCGCCTTCCGCCGTGATCCAGCTTGGCTCGACGCCCGGCAGATCCGGGGTCTCCACCGCCAGCCCCGGATGCCGGGCCAGGGCGGCGGCGACCTGCGCCTCGCCCTCGTCCGGCAGCAGCGAACAGACGGCATAAACCAGCCGCCCGCCCGGCCGGATCAGCGACAGCGCGTGGTCGATCAGCCGCGCCTGAAGATCGACAAGGGCCGGAACCCCCGATCCGTCGCGCAGGAAGGGCAGGTCAGGGTGGCGGCGGATCGTGCCGGTGGCGGAACAGGGCGCATCCAGCAGCACCGCATCCAGGGCCGCATCGGGCCGCCATTCAAGCGCATCCGCCGCGACCAGCTCGGCGGTCAGGGTGCAGCGGGCCAGGTTCTCGGCCACGCGCTTCAGGCGGGCGGGGCTGATATCCACCGCCGTCACATGGGCGCCCGCCGCGGCCAGTTGCAGCGTCTTGCCGCCCGGCGCTGCACACAGATCCGCGATTCGTTCCCCCGGTTGCGGGTCCAGCAGGTGCACCGGCAGGGCGGCGGCGGCATCCTGCACCCACCAGTCGCCCGCGGAAAAGCCAGGCAGGGCCGACACCTGGACCGGCCCGCGGATGCGCAGCGATCTGGTCGGCAGCGCCTCGGCCCCCTCGACCGTGGCGCCGGGCTTCGGGCTCAGATCCAGCGGCGCGCCGGCCTGATGCGCGGCCTCGATGGCCAATGCGGCATCCGCGCCATAGGCGGCGGCGACCGGTTCGCGCAGCCAGTCGGGCATCGGCTGGGGCGGCAGGTCCGCCCAGCCCTGATGCGCCGCCACCTTGCGCAGCACGGCATTCACCATGCCCGCCGCCGCCTGGCCCTTCTGGCCCAGCCCGCGGGTCAGCGTGACGGCGGCATCGACGACGCCATGGGCGGCCCCTGCAAGCTGCAGCAGTTCGACCGTGGCCAGGCGCAAGATATCCGCGACCTGAGGGCTGGGCCTGCGGCTGACATAAGCCGCGATCACCGCATCGGCGCGCGACTGGTGGCGCAGCACCTCGGCCGCAAGGCGCGCGGCGCGGGCCTGGTCGGGCGGCGGCAGGGCCTTCAGCGCACCCGCCTGATCCGACAGGGACAGCCCGTCCCGCACCCCCGCCAGCAGGCGCAACGCGCCCGACCGTGCCATATCCATGCCCCGCTTTGCCAAATCGCTTTCCTTCACCTAAGTCTTGTTGGAAGACTGATCCCGACCCCTTACGCCCAGATGGGAGATCTTTCCATGAGCGAACAGCCACCGATGGAACCGGCAGACCTGCCGCCCGAAGCCCAACGCGCCCTGGCCGAAGCCGCCGAGCGTCGCAAGGCCGCGGCAGAAGCCGAAGCCCTGCCCAAGGAATATGGCGGCCGCGACGGCCCCGAGCCTGTCCGTTACGGCGATTACGAAAAGAACGGCCTCGCGGTGGATTTCTGAATGGATTGGCTGCGCGCGTCCGCCGCCCAGCAGGGCCGTGCGATCATGGCCGGGCTTCTGGACCCGCTGGACCAGACCGAGGCTTACCTGGCCGCGATCAGAAACCATCCCGATGCGCGGCGCATCTATGCCCGCGTCAGCGAAACCCGCGCCCGGTCCGAAGCGGTGGCCGCCCATGACCGCGCCAAGCTGGAACTGCGGCGCGGGCTGCTGGACGGCGTGGCGATCAGCTGGAAGGACAATATCGACAGCGGCGGCACCGTGACCGAGGCCGGGTCGAAGCTGCTGGAGGGCCGGGTGCCGCGCAAGGATGCGATCGTGCTGGCCCGCGCGGCGCGGCAGGGCACGATCTGCCTGGGCAAGACCCACATGACGGAACTGGCCTTTTCCGGGCTAGGCCTGAACCCACGCACCGCGACGCCGCCCAACGCGCTTGATCCGGACCTTGCACCGGGCGGCTCGTCCTCGGGGGCGGCGGTGTCGGTGGCCCTGGGCCTCGCTGCGGCGGCGATAGGCACGGATACCGGCGGGTCGGTGCGGGTGCCTGCGGCTTGGAACGACCTCGTGGGCTTCATTCCCACCCGTGATTCGGTGCCGGAAAAGGGCGTCGTGCCCCTGTGCCGCCGCTTCGACGTGCCCGGCCCCATTGCCCGCACGGTCGAGGATTGCGCCGAACTGTTCGCGCTGATGGCCTGCCAGAAGACTGCCGACCTGCGCGGCGCCAACCTGTCCGGGCGTCGCCTGATGGTGCTGGAAGGCCTGCCCTTCGCCGATGCCGAGGAAGGCCCGGTCGCCGCATTCGAGGATGCGGTGGACCGGCTGGCCCGTGCGGGGGCGCAGATCGCGCGCCAATCCTCGGACTGGATCGCCAAGGCCATGCCGCTGTCGGCCGCGCTGTTCGCCCCCGAGGCCTATGGCATCTGGCGGGCGCAGATCGAGGATGCGCCGGAACTGATGTGGGGGCCGATCCTGGACCGCTTCCGCAGCGGCGCGGCGGTCAGCGCGCCCGACTATATCGCCGCCTGGGAAAGCCTTGTGCGAATCCGGC
>JAPSIP010000351.1 GCA_031178645.1 Paracoccus sp. (in: a-proteobacteria)
CGCGCCGGTCGCCACGCCGAAGAAGGGCGTCAGGAAGTGAAACGTTGCCGCGCGAACCGCGCCGATGCGGCCCACCAGCTTGAACCAGATCCAGGTCGCGACCAGCCCCGGCACGATCACGGTGTACAGAAAGGCCCAGACCAGCCGCGGCTGGAGATCGACGCGAAAATCCTCAACCAGGGGGGCGATGCACCACAGGGTGGCGGATCCGACCAGCATCTGCAGGCCCACGATCATCATCACGTTGCCGCCGGAACTGGCGCCGCGCACCGTCAGGGTCGCCACCGCAAGCGCCAGGGCCGCCGCAAAGCACATCACGATCCCCAGCGGGTCGCTGCCCCCGCCCTGCAGCCGCGCGCCCATGATGATCGCCACGCCCGCCAGCCCCAGGGCCAGGCCCAAGATGCCCATCGGCCGCAGCCTTTCGCCCATCAGTCCCCAGCCCAGCATCGCCACGATCAGCGGCATGGTGGCCGCGATGATCGAGGCCAGCCCCGCCTCGATCCACTGCATCGCCACCCAGTTCAGCCCCAGGTAAAGTGCGTTCTGGCACAGGCCCAGGATCACCACGGCACGCCACTGGGCGCGGGTCAGCGCCCGCCAGGTTTCGCCCATCAGCAGGGCGATGATGACGCCGATGGTGCCCGACATCAGGAACCGCAGGGCAAGCGCGAACAAGGGCGGCGCCTCCGTCACGATCATCCGGGTCGAGGTGAAGGCCGAGGCCCACATCACTGCGAAGAACACCCCCATCCCGATCGCGCGAATGTCCATTCCGGCCCCATTTGCAGATGATGCAGAAGGGCTAGCAGAGACGGATTGTCGCAGGAAGGCCAAAACGGAAAAGAGCCGCGCCCGATGGCGCGGCCCCGTTTCCATGCCCTGATGGGCCGATCAGCTGTTGACGCTGTCCTTCAGCGCCTTGGCGACCGTGACCTTGACCTGCTTGTCGGCGGGCTTGGTCATCATTTCCTGGGTCTGCGGGTTGCGGACCTGGCGTTCGGGACGGGCGCGGCAAGCAATCTTGCCGATGCCGGGGATCGTGACCGAGCCGCCGGCGGCGACTTCACGGGCGACGACAGCGGCGATCGCGTCCAGTGCGGCCGAAGCCGATTTCTTGTCCGAACCCATTTCCTCGGCCAGGGTGGCAACGAGCTGGGTCTTGGTCATCGGTTTCGCGGATGGCGTTGCCATGAATCTGTCTCCTCTTGCCCGGTTCTGCGGGGGCTGCGAATTGCGCCTTTGGCGGCATAACGCCTGCTACACACGGTTTTGCCCAACAGATCAAGAGTTTTTCGCCGTTTCCTGGGAAAGCGGGCGCAGGCCGGCCGGTTGACGCAGGGTCACAGGAAGGCCGTCTCATGGAAAGACCGCAATTTGCGCGAATGGATCCGTTCCAAGGGCATCTCTCGCAGCTTTTCCATGGCGCGGATGCCGATCAGCAGGTGATTGGCGACCTGGCTGCGGTAAAAGTCCGTGGCCATGCCCGGCAGCTTCAGTTCGCCATGCAGCGGCTTGTCGCTGACACACAGCAGCGTGCCGTAAGGCACCCGGAACCGGAAGCCGTTGGCGGCGATGGTCGCGCTTTCCATGTCAAGCGCCACGGCCCGCGCCAGGGACAGCCGGTGGATCGGCGTGTCGCGCAATTCCCAGTTGCGGTTGTCGATGGTGGCGACGGTGCCGGTGCGCATGATGCGCTTCAACTCGTAGCCTTCCAGCCGGGTGACCTCGGCCACGGCTTCCTGAAGGGCGACCTGCACCTCGGACAGGGTGGGCAGCGGAACCCAGACCGGCAGGTCGGCATCCAGCACGTGATCCTCGCGCAGATAGGCATGGGCCAGCACGAAATCGCCCAGACGCTGGCTGTTGCGCAGGCCTGCGCAATGGCCGACCATCAGCCAGGCATGGGGGCGCAGCACCGCGATGTGGTCGGTCGCCGTCTTGGCGTTCGACGGGCCGACGCCGATATTGACCAGCGTGATCCCCTGCCCGTTCGCCCGCTTGAGGTGATAGGCGGGCATCTGCGGCAGCTTGGCCAATGCGGCCAGGGGCGCTTCGGGATCGGTGATTTCCTGGTTGCCGGGGGCCACGAAGCTGTCATAGCCCAGCGAAGGATCGCCCAGCACGCGGCGG
>JAPSIP010000352.1:0-1438 GCA_031178645.1 Paracoccus sp. (in: a-proteobacteria)
CCCGGATCTGCCGTCGGATGGGCGAGGTCGGCGCGGGCCAGATCACCAAGATGTGCAACCAGATCGCCATCGCGGGGCTGGTCCAGGCGCTGTCGGAATCGCTGGCCTTTGCCAAGAAGTCCGGCCTCGAGGTCGAGAAGGTGGTCGAAGTCATCAGCCAGGGCGCCGCAGGAAGCTGGCAGATGGCCAACCGCCACAAGACGATGGACCAGGGGCATTTCGAGCATGGCTTTGCCGTGGACTGGATGCGCAAGGACCTGGGGATCTGCCTTGCCGCCGCAGACGAGGTGGGGGCGTCGCTGCCGGTCACGGCCCTGGTGGACCAGTTCTACAAGGACGTGCAGCGCATGGGCGGAGGGCGTTGGGATACGTCGTCGCTGATTGCCCGGCTGGGCTAGCGGCGCCTTTCCTCGAACCGCTTCAGGGTCTTTTCGACGCGGTTCAGGGCCTTGCGGATGTGGTCGGGAAAGCTGCCCGCCCGGATCGTCAGCGTCGCAGAATGGGCTGCGCAGACCGTCCGCGCCTCGGCCCAGTCCTGCGCGATGCGCAGCGCCCAGTCCCGAAAATCCTGCGCCGCACCGGGCCTGTCTTGCAGTGCTTGGCCCAAGGTCGGGTGGAACGTGACCTGCGGCATCCCCGTCAGGCGGCGCAGAAGGCCGGGCAGGGGCAGGACGTTCAGCGTGTCGTCCACGTGCAGGCTGCCGCTGGCGGGGTGATAGGCCAGCAGGGATCCGGCATGGACCCGTTCATTCTGGCAGATATAATCGATCCCGTCGGGAAGCCAGAAGCGAAGGTCAGGAAACTGGCCTGCGACCTCGGGCGCTTCGACGGGCTGGGGCTGCCAGGGCAGGTCGGGCCATTTCCGGTGATGGCGCTGCGACCCGAACAACTGGGCCTGCGGGAACATCCGGTGCATCGGACCGCAATGCAGCGTGTGGAACGGATGCAGGTTCAGGATCGCGCGGACGGCGCGACCCTGATCAGTGATCGCCATGACCCGTGCGGTCGTATCATCATCCAGGCTGTAGCTGTCCAGAAAGGCAAAGCCGCCCGAGGACAGCCGCACCAGCGAACAATGCGTGCCGACATTCAGCACCCCGCCGATGCGCAGGTTGCCACGGATGTTCCAGAAGCCGTTGCCCAGGTCCAGAAAGCGTTCGCTCATGTCATGCCCCCGGTGGGTTGCCGCTGTCGCGCGTCGCGGATGTGTCCAGGCTTGCGGCCTTGCAAATCGCGCGCAGGGCGGGCTTCATCCCTTCCTCGAGCGTGGGGTGATAGAAGGGGATGTCCAGCAGGTCGCGCGCAGTGCCGCCGTTCATGATCGTCGCCACCAGCAGATGCGCCAGATGTTCAGCGCCGGGAACGGCCAGATCCGCCCCAACCAGCCGCCCCTGCGCATCGGCGCCGATCCGCATCAGCCCGCCCGCCTTCCCTTCGA
>JAPSIP010000352.1:1448-2131 GCA_031178645.1 Paracoccus sp. (in: a-proteobacteria)
CAAAACCGGCAATCTCGTCCTTGTCGGGCGGAATGCCGATCGCCGCTAGCGGCGGGTCGGTGAAGGTGATCGTGAACAGGGGCGGGCGTTCTGCCGGGGCGATATCGGGAAAGCGCGCGGCGTTCCGGCCGGCGATGGCCCCTTCCAGCGAAGCCTCGTGCAGCACCGGCGCGTCGGCATCCGCATCGCCCGCGATGAAGATCGCCTTGTCGCCGCATTGCATCGTGTTGCGATCGAAGCGTGGGACGCCCTTGTCGTCAAGCGCAAGCCCCGCCGCCTCAAGCGCCAGTCCGTCAAGCGCGGGCGCCCGGCCCGTCGCCACCAGGACATGATCGAAATCCTCGGCGCCCCCGTCCCATTCCAGACGGATCCCGCGATCCCCCTTGGATGGTTTCGGCGCACAGCCCAGGTGCAAGGCCACGTCGCGGGCGTATAGGTCGCGGAACGCCTCATGCACCTTGTCGCAGCGGATCTTTGCCAGCCGGTCGCTTTCGTCGAACAAGGCGACGCGGACGCCCAGACGGGCAAAGGCCTGCGCAAGTTCCGCGCCCAGCGGACCCGCCCCGACCACGGCCATGCTCTGCGGCAGATCCTCAAGTTCGAAGACAGTCTCGTTTGTCAGCACGCGCGGGCCGAGGTCGCGATAGGGTTCCGGAACCACGGGCCGCGCCCCGGTCGCGATG
>JAPSIP010000353.1:0-1124 GCA_031178645.1 Paracoccus sp. (in: a-proteobacteria)
GAGAAGGCCCAGCCCGCCGGCTGGATCGGCGGATCGGCCTGCGGGATCGGGAACTGGTTGGGCCGATAGCCGCCAAAGCCGTTCGACAGCAGGGGCGAGACGGCAAAGCCCACCGCCGCCAGCAGGACAAGGATCGAAAGCGTTTTGCGCATAAGGGCTCCTCGGTCACATCTGTGATCGTAACGCCGCACGGGCCAGATCCAGATCCCCCGGCGTGTTGATGTTGAAGAAGGGGTCGACCGGTCCCGATGTCCAGGCGGCGGTTGCCGCGTTGTGGTCGTGGGCAAAGCCGCGCACCCGGCGCCCACCCCCGGCCAGAAAGGCGCGCAGGTCGTCGCGCAGGGCCGTGGGCCACAGCCCGAAGGTCGGGTGATCGCGGACCACGCCCCCGGTGTCGCGGCTGGCGGCCAGGACGATGCCGCTGCCGGCGCGCGAAAGGCGTTCGGCAAGATTCACGGGAAAAAAGGGGGTATCGCCCGCCACCGACAGAACCCGGTTGGCCCCCATCCGGGCCGCCCAGTCCATGCCCGCCAGGATCCCGGCCAGCGGCCCCGGAAAATCCGGCAGGCTGTCGGGCAGGACCGGCAGGCCGAAAGCCGCGAAGCGGGCCGGATCGCCATTGGCGTTCAGCGCGACCCGCGCGCATTGCGGCGCCAGCCGGTCGAGAATCCGGGCCAGCATGGGCTGCCCGGCCAGATCCAGCAGGCATTTGTCGCCGCCGCCCATGCGGGTCGCAAGGCCTCCGGCAAGGATGATGGCGGGCGGACGGGTCATGTCCCCTTTGTCGCGCGGCAGGGAAACCGTGGCAAGGCCGCCTCGGGCGCCGTCCCCTGACGGTTGCGGACGCGGGCATCTGCGCGCATCCTTTCGCCCATCGCCTGCCGCCAGGACCGTCCGCGCATGAGACACGATCCCCTGCCCCCCTTCCAGACCGAGGCCTCCCTGCCCGATCTGCCCTTCGACCGCATCGACGCCCTGATCCGCGCGAAGGCCGCCGAACTTGGTCTTGACCTGCACAATGGCCACCTACAACCCGCTGAGCCTGGTCATCAAGGACCAGGGCTGGCTGGAAGCCGAGCTGGAAGACGAAGGCGTAACCGTCAACTGGATCCAGTCCGCCGGAT
>JAPSIP010000353.1:1134-2130 GCA_031178645.1 Paracoccus sp. (in: a-proteobacteria)
TGATCCGCGCGAAGGCCGCCGAACTTGGTCTTGACCTGCACAATGGCCACCGCCGGTCCACCTGGTGCAAGATGCCCGACGGCAGCGAGTTCGGCGCGAAGATGGGGCCGACCGGCAGCATCCTTTACGTCCGCGCCCATTCGCGCGACCGGCTGCACGAACTGCGTGAAACGGTCGAACAGCACCTGGACGGCAGCCTGGCGGGCCTGGATCCGGCTTGGTCCTCGCTTGATCGTCCGGGTGCGCATCCGCCGAACTTCAGCCTTGCCCGCGTGGCGCGATCGCAGCGGATCGCGGCGGATTTCATCAGGCTGCGGCTGGAGGGCGACGATCTCGGCCGCTTTGCCCGCGACCTGATCCATTTCCGCCTGGTCCTGCAACCAAAGGGGGCAGGCACCCCATCATGGCCGGTGATCGGCCCCGAAGGGCGGACGGTCTGGCCTGCGGGCGCAGCGGCCCTGCACCGCCCCGCCTATACCGTGCGCCATATCGACCCCGCCGCAGGCTGGCTGGAGACGGATGTCTTCATCCACGCCGCCGGGCGGGCCTGCAGCTTTGCCGCGACGGCAGTGCCGGGCAGCCCGGTGGGCTTGACCGGCCCCGGCGGCGGCGGGATCGCCAAGGGCAAGGTCTTGCTGATCGGCGGAGACGAGACCGCCTATCCTGCCCTTGCCCGCACTCTGGAAGCCGCCGGGCCGGACAGCACGGGCGACTGCTACCTGTTCGGCGCAAGGGCGGATTATCCACTGCCCCGTCACCCCGGCATCCGCGTGATCCACGCCCCCAAAGGCGAGGCGGATCTGGCCCAAAGCCTTCGGCAGCAAGGAATTGCGGCAGATGGGATCTGGTTTGCCACGGAACGGTCGCGCCTGACGCCGCTGAAGGAGGCCGTCAGCGACGACGAGGGCGTCCCTGCCTCGCGCGCGCATCTCGCGGCCTACTGGACCGCATGAGGCCGCAACGCTGTCCGAATAGTTGACAATTTTACATGGCTGC
>JAPSIP010000354.1 GCA_031178645.1 Paracoccus sp. (in: a-proteobacteria)
GTCGTGTTCACATGCTGCCCGCCCGCCCCGCTGGCCCGCATGGTGTCGATGCGGATGTCGCCGGCGGGGATATCGATGTCCACCTCCTCGGCCTCGGGCAGGACGGCCACGGTGGCGGCACTGGTGTGGATGCGCCCGCCCGATTCGGTTTCGGGAACCCGCTGGACGCGGTGGACGCCGGATTCGTATTTCAGACGGGCAAAGACGCCCTCGCCCTCGATCCGGGCCACGGCTTCCTTGACGCCGCCCAGTTCGGTTTCCGTCAGATCCAGCATCTGGAAGCTCCAGCCCTGCTGTTCGGCATGGCGGCGATACATGGACAGCAGATCGCCCGCGAACAGCGCAGCCTCGTCGCCGCCGGTGCCGGGGCGGATCTCGATCATGGCGGGGCGGGCGTCTGCCGCGTCCTTCGGCAGCAGGGCGATGCGCAGCGCCTGTTCCAGGGCGGGCATTTCCTGGCGCAGCCGGGCCAGTTCATCTGCGGCCAGGTCGCGCATCTCGGGATCGGCCAGCATCGCCTCGGCATCGGCAAGGCCGGCGCGGGCATCGCGCCAGCGGGCGATCTGTTCGACCACGGGCTTCAACTCGGCATATTCGCGACTGATCCGGGCGATCTGGTCGGGGGCCGCGCCGGCATTCAACTGCGCTTCGAGAAACTCGAACCGCTGGACGATCTGGACAAGGCGATCTTCGGGCAACATGGCGGGGGATTACCCGTGCCCGATCAGGCAAACAAGGACTTCTTCGTTGCCGAAAACACCCTCGGGGGTCCGGGGGCAGACAGCCCCCGGCCGCCGCGGGACGCAGATCAGCGCCGGGTCCAGCCGTAAAGCGCGATCAGTTCCATCGCGACATGCGCCCCCGCAATCGCAGTGGCCCCTGTCGTGTCATAGGGGGGCGAGACCTCGACCACGTCGCCGCCGATCAGGTCGATCCCCGCCAGCCCGCGCAGCAGCGCCGCCGCCTGCCAGCTTGCCAGACCGCCCCAGACCGGCGTTCCGGTGCCGGGCGCGAAGGCCGGGTCCAGGGCGTCGATGTCGAAGGTGACATAGACGGGCCGGTCCCCCACCACCGCGCGGATACGGTCCAGGGTGGCGTCCACCCCGTCGCGGTGCAAGGATGGCGCGTCCAGGATGGTCACGCCCAGCGTATCGGGATTGTCCGTGCGGATCCCCACGCTGACGCTGGCCGCCCCATCCACGACCCCTTCGCGAATTGCCTTGTAGAGGAACGTCCCGTGGTCGATGCGGTCGGGGTCGTCATCCGCCCAGGTATCGGAATGGGCATCGAACTGGATCAGCGCCACCGGCCCGCGCCGGGCCGCCACCGCGCGCAGGATCGGCAGGGTGATCGAGTGATCGCCCCCCAGGGTGATGGGCGCCGCGCCCGCGTCCAGGATCGTGCCGACATGCGCCTCGATCCGGGCGGGCACCTCGCGCGTATTGGCATAGTCGAAGGCCATGTCGCCGTAATCCACCACCGCCAGCAGGGACAACGGATCATAGCCCCAGCCATAGGGCGCATCAAAGGCCTGCAGCGCGGACGCCTCGCGGATGGCGCGCGGGCCAAAGCGCGTGCCGGGCCGGTGCGTCACGGCCTGGTCGAAGGGAATGCCCGTCACCGCGACATCGACGCCCGCCAGGTCCTTGGTATAGCGCCGGCGCAGAAAGCTGGTGGCGCCGCCGAAGGCGTTCTCGAAGGACAAACCGCGCGGGTCGCTCCGGGTAAAGGCCTGATCGACCTCGTTTTTTGCATCCTCAAGCGCCATGAAACCTTCCCCGCCATCCTGCGTTGGCCCATGGTGGCGCAGCGCAGGGCGCGCCGCAAGCGCCGCCATTTGATCTGCGTCAGGGCGGGACCGCGCCCGCCTTGCCATCCTCCAAGCCGACCGCGCGACCCGAAAGAGAGACAGCCATGAAGACATCCATTCTTGCCATCGCCGCACTGGGCGTGCTTGCGCAGCCCCTGCTGGCCCAGACCGCGCTTCCGCCGGATGCCGACCTGCGGGCAGCCGCCCTGGAATGGTTCGAACCCATTCCCCAGACGCCCCAAGCCCCTGCCAACAATGTGCTGACGCCGGAACGGGTCGATCTGGGGGCCAAGCTGTTCTT
>JAPSIP010000046.1 GCA_031178645.1 Paracoccus sp. (in: a-proteobacteria)
CATCGACGGCGCAGGCCCCATGAAGTTCTTCCGCGACATCCTGCTGCCCCTGTCGCGAACCAATATCGCGGCGCTGTTCGTGATCCTGTTCATCTATGGCTGGAACCAGTATCTGTGGCCTCTGCTGATCACGACCAGCAGCGACTATTACACCATCGTCGCGGGCATCAAGCGCATGGCCGACGCCGTGGACGGGCTGCCGCAATGGCATCTGGTGATGGCAACCGCCATGCTGGCGATGCTGCCCCCGGTTGCCGTCGTGATCGGGATGCAGCGGCTGTTCGTCAAAGGTCTTGTCGAGACGGAGAAATAAGAAAAATGGCATCAATCAAACTCGACAAGGTCGGCAAGATCTATGCCGGCGGCACCCGCGCCGTGGGCGACGTGAACATCGACATCGCGGATGGCGAATTCATCGTGCTGGTCGGCCCGTCCGGCTGCGGCAAATCAACGCTGCTGCGCATGGTGGCAGGGCTGGAGTCGATCAGCGAAGGCACGGTCAGCATCGGCGACCGCGTGGTCAACGAGATCGAGCCCGCCGACCGCGACATCGCCATGGTGTTCCAGAACTATGCGCTTTACCCGCATATGTCGGTGCGCCAGAACCTGGCCTATGGGTTGAAGAACCGAGGCACCCCCAAGGCCGAGATCGAGCGCCGCGTGGCCGAGGCCGCCGAGATCCTGCAGATCGGCCCCTTCCTGGACCGCAAGCCCCGCGCCCTGTCCGGCGGCCAGCGCCAGCGCGTCGCCATGGGTCGCGCGATCGTGCGCGAACCGGCGGCCTTCCTGTTCGACGAACCCCTGTCCAACCTGGACGCCAAGCTGCGCGTCACCATGCGGCTTGAGATCAAGGAGTTGCAGCGCCGTCTGCGCACCACCTCGATCTATGTGACGCATGACCAGTTGGAAGCAATGACACTAGCGGACCGGCTGGTGGTGCTGAACGCGGGGCGGATCGAACAGATCGGCACCCCGCTCGAGGTTTATCGCAAGCCTGCTTCTACCTTCGTCGCCAGCTTCATCGGCAGCCCGGCGATGAACCTCATCAGCAGCAGCGCCGTCCCCTATCTGCCGGGTGTCGCCCATGCAGGCACCGTCGGTATCCGCCCCGAGGATCTGACGGTCTCTGCCGACGGCCCGATCCTGATGAATGTCCTTGCGGTCGAGGAACTGGGCGCGCAGCGGCTGGTCCACGGCCAGACGGGGGGCGAGCGGCTGACGGTCACGCTGTCGTCCAACGCAGAACTGTCGGACAGCCTGCGCCTGGATTATCGTCCGGGGTCGCTGCACCTGTTTACCGCTGGCGAGGGTCGGCGCATCGACTGATGTTCTAGTTTTGTTCTAAGTGGCGGCATGGTAGCATGAGGCGAGTTTCCAGAAAGGGATTCGCCTCATGTGCTTTTCGCTGAACGGTTCGCATCATCATTCGATCCATTGCATCGTTCCGCCCTACATGCTGCGGGTGCTGGCCCTGCGCGGCGATCCCAGGACCGCCGAAATGGCGCGGACCCTGCTGAAGCAGACCGAAAAGCTGCGCGACGAACGCGCCGAACTGACGCGCGCGGGCCTGCCGCCGGAAAGGCCGCTGTCCGGTGCTTTCGCCTCTACCGCCGTCTCTCCGGCCGAAGGTCTGTGCTGCCCCGACCGCGGTATTCATGACGGCCAGTTTCGCGCCGCCCTTCCCGGCAAGCTGGTCCGGTCTGAAGGTGACGGGCCCACCGGCATCGCCGATGCCGACACCGCCTATGACGCGGCGGGCCAGGTCTTCTCGCTCTTTGCTGAGGAATACGGCCGCAATTCCCTGGACGGAGAGGGAATGCCGCTGATCGCCACGGTCCACCACCGCCGCGACTATAACAACGCCTTCTGGAACGGCACCCAGATGGCCTATGGCACCGGCGACGGCAAGGTCTTCCGGACCTTCCTGGAACTGTCGGTCATCGGGCACGAGATGGCCCACGGGGTGATCCAGCACTCCGGCGGGCTGATCTATGAAAACCAATCCGGCGCGCTGAACGAAAGCATCGCCGATGTCTTCGGGTCGCTGTCGCTGCAACGCGCCCTGGGGCAAGAGGTCCATCAGGCCGACTGGCTGGTCGGCCGCGGCATCCTGGGCCCCGGCATCAATGGCGCGGCGCTGCGCAGCATGAAGGCGCCGGGCACGGCCTATTCCGACAACATGCTGGGCCAGGATCCGCAGCCCTGGCATATGGATCATTTCGTCACCACCACCGACGACAATGGCGGCGTTCATATCAATTCGGGGATCCCGAACCACGCCTTCTACCTGTTCTGCGCCTATCTGGGCGGGCGAGCCTGGGAACTGCCGGGCCGCGTCTGGTACCGTGCGCTGCAGACGCTGAACAACCCGATGGCAAGCTTTTCCGACTGGGCCGACCAGACCATGGATTCGGCCATCGAACTGGCGGGCCGCGGCAGCATCGAGACGGTGATGCTGCGCCGCGCCTGGAAACTTGTCGGAATCGCGATCTAGGCCTAGATTCCCCCGACAAGGGGGATCATGCCATGATCATCGAAATCGCAGCGCAGGGCGGCTTCGGCGGGATCACCGCCGCGCGTCTGCACAAGACCATAGACCTGGCCAGCCAGCCCGAACAGATGCGCCAGGATCTGGCCGAGGCCTTCGAGCCAGAGGAACTGGCCCGCCTTGCCAGCCAGCCCTGCGGCGACTGCGCCGACCGCATGACCTATCGCATCACCGTGACCGAGGATCGCGACAGCTGCAGCTTCACCCTGCAGGAACAGCAGATCCCGCCCGACATGCTGGACCTGATCGACCAGATGTAGAAAAGGCAGCCCCGCAGGACTGCCATTTCTTCGTTGCCCAAATACCCTCGGGGGATGCGGGGGGGGAAGCGCCCCCGCCTGCGCGTGGATCAATCCTGCGCGACATCCTTGTGGCGCCGGTTCCACATGATCGAATTGACAAAGGCCGTGGCGATGAAGACCGCGCCCAGAAGCCCCGTCACCACTTCGGGCAGGTGCCACATGGTCTGGCCGAACATGATGATCGACAGGATCAGGATCGACCAGAAGGCGCCATGTTCCAGGTAACGAAACTCGGCCAGGGTGCCGCGTTCGACCAGCATCACGGTCATGGACCGCACATACATGGCGCCGATGCCCAAGCCGATGGCGATCAGGAACAGGTTCTGCGTCAGGGCAAAGGCGCCGATCACGCCGTCGAAGCTGAAGGATGCGTCCAGCACCTCGAGATACAGGAACCCGCCCAGGCCAGCCTGCGCCGCCGTGTGCGAGGCTTCCTGCGCCTTGCCCCAGCGATCCAGGATATGACCCAGGGCGTCCACGGCCAGAAAGGTCACGATGCCCCACATGGCGCTGTACATGAAGACCTGCTCGTCGCGGTTTTCCGGCAGCAGCCAGACGAACAGCAGGATGATGGCCAGGACGAAGCCCACCTCCATCCCCCGGACCGAGCCCGCAGCCCGCAGCGCACGCTCGATCTTGGCGATCCAGTCCACTTCCTTGGACTGGTCGAAGAAGAAGGTCAGCGCCACAAGCATCAGGAAGGATCCGCCGAATGCGGCGATCGGCAGATGCGCCTCGTGGATCAGGCGGGAATATTCCTCGGGGTCGGTCGCGGCCAGCTGGATCGCGGCCCAGGGTCCGATCTTTGCGGCAATGACGACGATCAGCAGCGGGAAGACGATCCGCATCCCGAAGACGGCGATCAGGATCCCCCAGGTCAGGAAGCGGCGCTGCCAGACCGGCGTCATTTCCTTCAGCTTGTTCGCGTTGACGATCGCATTGTCGAAGGACAACGAGATTTCCAGGACCGCCAGCACAATGGCAATCATCAGGAAGGACAAGAGGCCGGTTGTCGATCCGGTAAAGCGATAACCCAGCCAGCCTGCCAGGGCGACGCCGGCGACGGTGGTGATCAGCGGCCACCGCAGATAGGATAAGGACGAGCGCATGGAATCCTCCCGGTAAGGTCGTGCCCCAATAGGGGCATGGCGACACAGCGGCAAGCCGAATTGCGACATCTTGGCACAGGCCGGGGCCGATTGACCATCACAGCCAACGCTTCCATCGCAGGACCAGCCAAGTGGCCCCCGCAGTGGCCGCCATCAGCGCGATGGCCATGGGGTAACCCCAGGGTTCGTCCAGTTCCGGCATGGATTCGAAGTTCATCCCGTAGATGCTGGCAATCAGGGTGGGCGGCAGGAACAAGGCCGCCACGACCGACAGAACCCGCACGGTGTTGTTCTGTTCCAGGTTGATCAGGCCAAGGGTCGCGTCCACGGCCAGGCTGACGCGAGATCCCAGGAAATCCGCATGAACCTCAAGCGCCTGGACATCGCGCAACTGCCCCTTGACCACCGGGCGCAGCCGGCCGGATTCGCGCTGTTCGTCAATTGCCGCGATATAGAAGGCCAGCATCCGCTCGATCGTCAGCAGCGACAGGCGCACGCGGGCCATCGCCTCGGCCTCGCGGCCCACCTCTCGCAGCGCAGATTGCAGGCGATCACCCTGCCCCCGGACCGAGGGCGTCTCGAAGACGGTGATCGTGGTGTTGTCCAGAAGCCGCCCCGATCCTTCAAGGATGTCGGCCAAGCGGGCGATGATCTCCTCGATCAGGCCGATGAACAGGCGATGCGGCGTGCCGCAGCCCAGGGTCGAGCGTTCGCCACGTTCAGGAAATGTCAGGAAGGGGCGCGGCGAATGGTGGCGCACCGTCACCAGGCGCTGCGGGGACAGGATGAAGCTGACGGGCATCGTGACCCGGTTGCCGTCGCCCCGTTCACCCGGCAGCACGGCGGTCATGTAATCCACCCCCGTTTCGCGATAAAGCCGGTTCGAGATCTCGATCTCTTCCATGTCGGCCAGCGTCGGGACATCGACTCCCAAGTTGCGCAGCAGCGCGGTCTCGGCCTTGTCGGGGGCTATCAGGTCGATCCAGATCGCATCCGACAGAGGCGCGGCCTGGTCCTGGCGGGCGATGCGACCATCGCGGATGACATAGGCATACATCATGGCAGCATCCCGGCCTTGGAGTTCCCGCCTAGGTAGCCCGCCGACCAGCAAAGAAAAAGGGTGCCTCCGCAGGCACCCTTCTCCCGTCAGGCATTCCGGTCGTCAGAACGTCCGGCCGCCGATCTGGCGCTCGGCCTTGTCCTTGGTCCAGCCGTAGTTTCCTGCACCCTGGCCTGCTTCCATTGCCTTCGACAAGATACCTACGGCCGTGGTCAATTCACCCGGTCGCGAGGCTCGCGGCCTTCGGCAAAGGCCACCAGGTTGTCAAGCGCCCGCAATCCCATCGCTGTCCGGGTGTCGTCGGTCGCCGTGCCCAGATGCGGCAGAAGCGTCGCGTTCGGCGCGTCCAGAAGCGCCTGCGGCACGACCGGCTCTTGCTCATAGACGTCCAGCCCCGCGCCTGCGATGGTTCCGGTCCGAAGTGCCTGGATCAGCGCGGCCTCGTCCACCACATCGCCGCGCGCGATATTGACGAGGTAACCCTGCGGCCCAAGGGCCGCCAGTTGGGGCGCACCGATCAGGTGGCGCGTGCCCGGCCCGCCCGGCACGGCCAGCACGGCAAGATCGGCCTCGGCCAGCATCGCCTCCAGTTTCGGTATCTGGCAGGCAGGGAAATCCAGTCCCGTCACGGTCGAGCGGTTGAAGAACACCACCTGCATCCCGAAGCCGAAATGACAGCGGCGCGCGATGGCCTGCCCGATCCGGCCCATGCCGACGATGCCCACCGTCCGGCCGGACAGGTGCCCGCCCAGAAGCTGCGTGGGGTTCCAGCCGGTCCACTCGCCCGCCCGCAGGATCCGCTCACCCTCGGACGCGCGGCGCATCGTCATCAGCATCAGCATCAGCGCGATGTCGGCGGTGGCGTCGGTCACCACGTCGGGGGTGTTCGTGACCACGACCCCGGCCGCCTTTGCCGCCTTCACGTCGATATGGTTGAAGCCCGCGCCGAAGTTCGCAAGGATCCGGCAGCGCGGCGCATCGGCAAAGGCTGCGGCGGTGAAGGCATCGCCCAGCGTCGGGATGATCGCGTCATAGTCGCGCAACGCAGCGGCGGCTTCGGCCTCGGACAGCGGGCTGTTGTCGCGGAACGTCGCGTCGAAACGGTTGCGGATTGCCGTCGTCGCGCGATCGGTCATGGGACGGGTGACAAGCAGGCGCATCAGAAAAGCCTTCCTCCGTTCGGGACAGCCAGGTCGGGGCGGATCAGCACGACCTCTCCATCCGGGTCGGGAACGCCCAGGACCAGAACCTCGGACCGGACGGGACCGATCTGGCGGGGCGGAAAGTTCACCACGCAAAGCACCTGCTTGCCCACAAGGGCTTCGGGGTCATAGTGCCGGGTGATCTGGGCCGAGGACTTGCGTTCCCCCATATCCCCCACATCCAGCCACAGCTTGATCGCGGGCTTTCGCGCCTCGGGGAAGGGTTCGGCGCGGGTGATGGTGGCCACGCGGATATCGACCTTCAGGAAATCGTCGAAGCTGATCGTCATTGCCCGCGCCCCAGCTCGCGCCCGCGTTCGGTGGCGGCGGCGACCGTGCGCGCCATCAGGGGAGGCAGTCCGCTGTCGGGATCCATCAGCACCCGCAGCCCGGCAGCGGTCGTCCCGCCGGGCGAGGTGACGTTTTCGCGCAGCACCGCCGGCTCCTCGTCGGCGTCAATGGCAAGCGCCCCTGCCCCAGCGACGGTCATTCGCGCCAGTTCCAGCGACAGATCGGCGGGCAAGCCCTGCGCCTCGCCGGCCTTGGCCATGGCCTCGATCAGGTGGAAGACATAGGCCGGGCCGCTGCCGGACAGGCCGGTGACGGCGTCCATCTGATCTTCCCGCTCAAGCCGGACGACCCGGCCCACGGCGGCCATCAGCGCCTGCGCCAGATCCAGATGCGCATCGGTGGCAAGGTCATTGCCGATCATGGCGCTGATGCCCTGCCCGATCGCGGCGGGCGTGTTGGGCATCACGCGGATGATGGGCGCGCCGGGGAAGGCGGCCTCGAAGGTCGCGATAGTGGTGCCTGCGGCGACCGACAGGACCAGCGTGTCCGACAGCCTGGGCACCCCGCCCAAAGCCTCGGCCATCATCTGCGGCTTGACGGCCAGGACCAGCACGGCGGGATCGGCGGGCAGGTCGGCGTTCACGCGCAGGCCCTTGTCCTGCCATTCGGGTGCAAGGCGCGGGTCGATCACCGTGACGGCGCCGGGTTCCAGCCCGCGCGCCAGCCAGCCGCGCAGCATCGCGCCGCCCATGCGGCCGCAACCGACCAGCACCAGACCGCGCCTGTTGATATCGTCGAAATCGCCCATCCGGCCCCCCATCCGTTGCCGGGGCCGTCTGCCCCTTATGCCCGTCCGTAGGCCTCGCCCAACGCGATGTCCAGAGCGGCGGCGGGACTGCTGTTGCCCCAGGCAACCAGTTGGAAGGACGGATAGAACCGTTCGCAGCCCATCAGCGCGTTGCCGATCATCTGGTCCACCTGCTCGGCCGAGGCGACGGCATCGCCACCCAGCACCAGGCCATAGCGCCAGACCATCAGCCGCTGCTTGGACCAGAAGGTGAAGCCGCCGTCCCAGACCTGGTCATTGGCCAGGTTCAGCGTCTCATAGATCGCGGGCAGCCGGTCGGCCGGCGGATCCAGATCGAAGGTGCAGATCAGGCGCAGCACTTCCTCACGCGCGGACCAGGCAAGCGTCAGCGAATAGCGCCGCCACTGGCCGTCCACCGACATGGCGATCTGGTCGTCGGCCAGGCGGTCGAACTGCCAGTCGTGATGTGCGGCGACCGCCTCGACGATGTCGATGGGATGAATCTCATCGGTCGGAATTATCGCTTCCGTCTGTGCCATTCCTGCATCCTCAGTCGGGAGCGATTCTGCCGCCGCTTACCCTTGGTCGTGCCACAACAGGCGGGTTGGTAGCCCGAATGTTCTTACTAGATATCGTCGTTCCGATTTGCTCTGCTGTAAAGCGAAATCTGCTGAAACGGTGGGCGGGGCTGCGGCCCTTGCCCCGCCACGGCGGACGCGGGGCGTCATGGACGGATCATGCAGCGGGACGACGAACAGGGGCTTGGCCGGGCCATGGCAGATTTCGGATCGGGCGACTGGATCGACCTGTCCACGGGGCGGAACCGGCACCGTTGGCCCGTGAAATCGCTGCCGCAGGCCGATGCGTCGGCCACGACAGCGCTGCGCCGGGCTGCGGCCCAGTGGCTGGATTGCGATCCGGCGCAGGTTCTGCCCGTCGCCGATGCATGGGCCACCGTCTTGCGCCTGCCGCCCGGTCGGGTAGCGGTTCTGGGATCCGGCCTTGCGGAAGAACGCCTGCGCGCAGCGGGTTGGGCGGTGCGCCCGGCCTTGGTCCACGCGGATCTGGCCGGCGCGGATATCGTCGTCGTCGCCAATCCCGCTGGCCCGGATGGGCGGGAATGGCGGCCGGGCGCGCTTGCGGAACTGGCCCGGAGGGTGCGGCGCCTGCTTGTCGATGAAAGCCTGGCCGACCCGCGCCCCGACCTATCCCTGGCCTCGATGCTGCCCGCCAATGCCCTGATCCTGCGCGACCTGCAGCCGTTCTGGGGCCTGCCGGGACTGGGCCTTGTGCTGGGGGATCCCGCGCTGTTGCCGGGCCTCGCGGACCCCAGGCCGGTGCAGGATCCCATCCTGTGGCAGGCAGCGGCGGCCCTGGCTGACCGCCGCTGGGCCGAGGACACGGTGCTGTACCTGACCGAGGCTTGCCTGCGTCTTGACCGCATCGCGGCCGCCGCGGGATGGCGGATGGCGGGCGGGACGCATCTGTTCCGGCTTTACGACACGGGCGATGCGCGGGCGGCGCAGGACCGGCTGGCACGTGCGCATCTCTGGACGCGCCGGGTGGCGGGCAGCGACAGGCTGCTGCGGATGGACATTCCGCTGCGCAGGGAATGGGACAGGGTTTCTGCGGCGATGCGCGAAATATAGGCACGCGCGCCGGGATCCCTCGCCCCCCTGTTCACATTGTGTAAGCTGAGGCAAAAGAGCAGCGGGAACTGACATCATGTCGATCAAGGCCAGCATCTATCACCTGACGCATTACAAATACGACCGTCCGGTGGTCCTTGGCCCGCAGGTGATCCGCCTGCGGCCCGCGCCCCATTCCCGCACCAGGGTCTTGTCGCATTCGCTGAAGGTCGCGCCCGAAGGGCATTTCGTGAACCACCAGCAGGATCCCTTCGGCAACTGGCTGGCCCGTTTCGTCTTTCCCGAACCCGTGCGCGAATTGAAGATCGAGGTCGATCTGGTTGCGGACATGACCGTCTATAACCCCTTCGACTTCTTCGTCGAGG
>JAPSIP010000355.1 GCA_031178645.1 Paracoccus sp. (in: a-proteobacteria)
ACCTCCGCCGCTGGCTGGCCCAGGCCGCCCTGCCCTGGAGCGCGCGTTCGGCGGCGCGCATCTGGCAGAAAGGCGGGCGGGACGGCGGTGCGGACGAACGCTGCAATCGGCTTGACGCCATTGAACGCGCGATGCTGCGCCGGGACGCGAACAGGACATGGGGACCGGATTATCCGTTTTGAAAAGGGCACCCGGGCTGCCCACCGATGCAGGCACCGCCCGGGCCGTCGCCAGCCCCGTGCCACTCCGCAGCAGGCTTGACAGCCCGCCCCGCCCTTGGCGCATAACGCAAGGCCACAGGGGGAAGGCGGATGCGGCAGAAACGGGTGACGCTGGAAGAAATCGCGCAAGCCGCCGGCGTCTCGCGCGCAACGGTATCCTTGGTGGTGCGGAAATCCCCCCTGGTGGCCGACCACACCCGCCAGCGGGTCGAGCGGATCATGGCCGAGATGGACTATGTCCGCGACATCGGCGCGGCGCGGCTGCGCAACAATTCCAGCCGGACCGTGGGCGTGATCGTGCCCAACCTCGTCAACTCGTTCTTCACCGAGTTCCTGTCGGGGGTCGAGGATGTGATGGCCCAGGACGACCGCGTGGTGCTGCTTGCCAACAGCAGGGATGATCCCTGGCGCCAGGACGAAATCCTTCAGCGGTTTCGCGGGCATGGGGTGGACGGTGTCATCCTCTGCCCCGCCGTTGGCACCGAACCCCAGCTTTCGGTCCGCATCGCAGGATGGGGAATGCCCCTGGTTCAAGCCCTTCGCGAAGTGGGGCCGCCGCTGGATTTCGCAGGCGCGGACTATGTCGCGGCCGTCGGGCTGGCCGTCCGCCATCTGGTCGAACAAGGCTGCAGCCGCCTGGCCTTCCTGTCCGTCACCGCCCGCACCTCGGCGCGAGAGGAACGGCTTGCGGGCTTTGCCCGCGCCTTGGCCGAAACCGGCATCACCAATGCAGGCATCGTCGAGGCAGATCTGACCTGGGAAGGCGCGGCGCAATCGGCGGCGCAGATCCTTGCGCTTGGGACGCGGCCCGATGCGGTCCTGTGCTTCAACGACGTGCTGGCGGCCGGGCTGATGGCGGGCCTGCGCCGCGCGGGCTGCGAGCCGGGGCGCGACATGGCGGTGGTGGGCCTGGACGACCTGCCCCTGGCAGAACTGACCTATCCTGCCTTGACCAGCGTCGCGATGGATGCGCCGCGCATCGGGCGGAACGCGGCGCGGCTTCTGGCGCGCAGGCTGGCCGATCCGGCGGCGGTGCCGCAGCGGGACATCGTGGCCCCCCGGCTGGTCGTCAGGGACAGCAGTTTCCAAAAGGTTTGACTTGCGCGCGATTCTGTTTTAGATCGTTCTAAATACGGGAAGCGACACATCCGCAGGGGAGGGCAGATGTATCAGTTCAACTTCCAGCCGGTTTTCGAGAACCTCGACCTGCTGCTTTACGGCGCATGGCTGACGGTGCGGCTGTCGTTCCTGGCGATGATCCTGGGCCTTGTCGTGTCGCTGCTGGGCGCGGTCGCAAAGACCTCGGGCATCCGGCCGCTGCGGTGGCTGGTCGACGTGTATGTCGAGGTGATCCGGAACACGCCCTTCCTGATCCAGATCTTCTTCATCTTCTTCGGCCTGCCCGCCGTCGGCATCGCGATGTCGCCCAACACGGCGGCGCTTGTGGCCCTTGTCATCAATGTCGGCGCCTACGGGACCGAGATCATCCGCGCGGGCATCGAATCCATCCCCAAGGGCCAGATCGAGGCCGGGCGGGCGCTTGGCCTCAGCCCCGTCCATATCTTCCGCGATGTCGTGGTCGTGCCCGCACTGCGCAACATCTATCCCGCGCTGACCAGCCAGTTCATCTACCTGATGCTGACCTCCAGCGTGGTCTCGGTCATCTCGGCCAACGACCTGGCATCGGCGGGGGCGGATCTGAATGCCCGCACCTTCGCCAGCTTCGAGATCTACCTGGTCCTGACGGTGATGTATTTCCTGCTGGCGCTTGGCTTTTCCACACTGTTCGGCGTCATCCGCCGCGCCTTCTTCACCTATCCCGCGAGCCGCTGACATGATCCGCGAGTTTTCATCCGCCGACGTGATGTTCATCG
>JAPSIP010000356.1 GCA_031178645.1 Paracoccus sp. (in: a-proteobacteria)
AGCGTCACCAGCATGGCCGGCACGAAATCGGGCTGCTTGGACAGCACCGCCTCCAGCGTGGGAAACTCGACCGTCAGGACCTCGACCTGGCTGTTGGCTTTTTCCAGTTCGGGCAGCACCTTGTTGGGCCAGAAGGCTGTGGCGGCCATGCGGTCCTGAAGACCCAGAAGCAGCAGGATCTCGGCGCTGTTCTGGCCCAGGGCCACCGCGCGCTCGGGCGCCTTGGCGAAGGTCACCTGCTGCCCGCAATTCTCGATCGTCAGCGGATAGCTGGTCGGCTCGGCCGCGGCCGGGGTCGCAAGGACCGCAAGGGCGATGCCGGCCAGATGCCGGGGGCGCATGTTCCGCATGATCGTCGTCCAATCCCGATAAAAATTGTCTGGCTCCAATATCGGGGCTGCGGCGGGCACTCAACCCTTATTTCAGGATGGCTGCCCTGCCTTGGGCAGGCACGGCCCCTGCGGCGAAGGACCTATCCGCCGGGACAGGAGTTGCGATAGGCGCCGGTGGCGCGTGCGCAAGCAGGGGGATGAGACATGGCAAAGATGGCCGGAAACGACATGGAATGGGCGATCCCGCTGATGCGGCTTGGCTATGGCGGGCGGGGGCTGGTCTATCTGGCGGTGGCGGGGATTTCGCTACTGTCGCTTTATCGCGGGGGACAGGCGCAGGACACATCCTCGGCCCTTGGCTGGCTTGAGAACAGCTGGGGCGGAGGGGCGGCGCTGTTCCTGATCCTTCTGGGGATGTTGGCCTATGCCGTCTGGCGGGTGGTCGACGCGGTCTGGGACCTTGAGGACTACGGCAGCGAGGCCAAGGGCATCGTAGCCCGGGTGGGCATGGTGGTGACGGGTGTCATCCACCTGGGGATCGGGGTGCTGGCCTTCTCACTGCTGTTCGGATCAGGGTCCGAGGGCGAAGGCTCCAGCATCCCGCGCTATGTCGGTGCGATCATGGCCTGGCCGGGGGGCCGCTGGCTGATCGGCCTTGTCGCGTTGCTGATCCTGGGCGCCGGCGCCTATTACCTGCGGCAAGGCTGGCGCAACGATTATCGCAAGCACCTGCGCGCTAACCGCTTTACCGCGCGGTGGAACAGCGTGCTGAAGGCGGGCGTGATGGCGCAGGGCGTCGTCATCGGGGTGATCGGGCTTTTGTTCCTGTTCGCCGCCTGGCGGGCCAACCCGCAAGAGGCCGGGGGCGTCGGCGAGGCGTTTTCCTGGCTGTCGGAACAGGCCTATGGGCGGCTTCTGGTGATCGGGGTCTGCCTGGGGCTGATGGGATTTGCGATCTTCTGCTTCGTCAACGCGGCCTACCGGATCGTCCCGAAGGCCTCGGACCCGAACATCCGCAGCTTGGCGGACAAGCTGATCGGCGTGGGAACAGGGGGCCGCTGACTCGCACCCCCGGCGCAATGGCCTCTTGCATGGCGTCCCGGCAGCCGGGTAGAAGAACTGTTACGTTATTACGTTGCAGGAGACGCCCATGCCCCCTTCATCTTCGAACGATGCTCGTCTGCCCGTCACTGTCCTGTCAGGCTTCCTGGGCGCCGGAAAAACCACGCTTCTGAACCATGTGCTGAACAACCGCGACGGGCGCCGCGTCGCGGTGATCGTCAACGACATGTCCGAGGTCAATATCGACGCCGACCTGGTCCGCGCCGGGACCGAACTGTCGCGGTCGCAGGAAACCCTGGTCGAGATGACCAACGGCTGCATCTGCTGCACCCTGCGCGACGATCTGCTGGCCGAGGTGGCCCGTCTGGCCCGCGAGGGGCGGTTCGACTATCTGCTGATCGAATCGACGGGCATCGCCGAACCCCTTCCCGTCGCCGCGACCTTCGATTTCCGTGACGATGCGGGCCACAGCCTGTCGGACGTGGCGCGGCTGGACACGATGGTCACCGTTGTCGATGCCGCGAACCTGACGCGCGATTTCTCCAGCCACGATCTCCTGTCCGACCTGGGCGAAAGCCTGGACGGTATCGACGACCGCAGGCTGGCCAACCTGCTGACCGACCAGATCGAGTTTGCAGACGTGATCGTGCTGAACAAGGTCGCGGCCCGCGGCCGTGACCTTGTTCAGCAC
>JAPSIP010000357.1 GCA_031178645.1 Paracoccus sp. (in: a-proteobacteria)
GCCCTTCTTTCCGAAAAGTCATGGCAAGCCTCGCGTCGATGATCGACGGGTTCTCAGCGGCATAATCTTCGTAAAGAAGGGCTTCAAGCGTTCCATCTGCGCGTCGCTCAGCCAGTAAAGATTGCTCATGGATCAGGTCTCCTTGCGGAGCCTGAATCACGCAAAGCGCTCAGAAACAATGGGTCTGGAGCCTAGCTCAGGCACGGGGATCGAAATAGTTTGCGACAAGGTTCGCCAATAGACCCCGCTGGATGGTAGAGGTCAGCATATAACGCGACGCGATTGGTCGGTCATCTGAAAAACTGTACCACAACCCACATTCACCAAATGACGACACCATCCCAGCCAGTGTCAGTCATGAACCGGCCCGAACCCGTACGCGATGGTCGTCGCCAATGTTCAGGAAAGTGCTTGGCTCTGGCGGGCGGCCTATTTCGGGGCGCTGATCGATAGGCGGCCAGAACCGGGTGCCCGACGGAGGTTCGGGGGCGGGCGGCAGAATGTCCTGGGCGCCGCCAGTCAGGCGTGCGGGGTTGGGGATCGTCTCGATGAGGCGCCGGGTATAGGGATGGGCGGGGGCGGTGAAGACCTCGCGCCAGCCGCCTTCCTCGACGATCTGGCCCGCGAACATCACCGCCACCCGGTCCGAGACATGCTCGACCACGCCCAGATCATGCGAGATCATCAGGTAGCTGAGGCCGAGGTCCTGCTGCAGGTCCATCAGCAGGTTGATGATCTGCGCGCGGATCGACACGTCAAGGGCACTGACGGGTTCATCCAGCACGATCAGCCGTGGTCCCAAGATCAGCGCCCGTGCGATGCCGATGCGCTGGCGTTGACCGCCCGAGAACTCGTGGGGATAGCGCGTGGCGTGATCGGGCAGCAGGCCGACCTGCCGCAGTGCTGTCGCAACACGGTCGGCACGATCCCTGACGCCGTGCAGCATCAGCGGCTGGGACAATGCGCGGCCGATGGTTTCGCGCGGGTTCAGGGTCGAGAAGGGGTCCTGAAAGACGATCTGCGCGAGCCGCGCGCGGGCAAGCCTGTCGGGGGCACCGGGGCCATAGACCGGACGCCCTTCGACGGTGATGGCGCCCGAACTGGGCGCCTGCAGGCCCATGATCGCCAGTGCGGTGGTGGATTTTCCGCAGCCGCTTTCACCGACAAGACTGACGCACTGCCCGGGCTGGACCGCCAGATCCACGCCGTTGACCGCATGGATGGTCCGGCGTTGCCGCAGCAGTCCGCCTGCGACGGAAAACCGGACATGCAGGTCCTTGACCGACAGGATCGGTTCGCTTGCGGGTGAGGGGGTGGTCGCGGCGATCATGCGGCCTCTCCCCTAGGCCGAAGATAGGTCTCGGCGAAGTCGGGAGCGTCGCGATCGATCGCCATGTCCAGATCGGCCAGACGGTGACGCCCTTCGACCGCGCGGCTGCCCAAGCGGGGCAGGGCGGCCAGCAGGCCCTGCGTGTAGGGGTGGCGTGGGTCCGTGAACAGCGCCTTGGCATCGCGCAGTTCCAGCAGGCGGCCGTTCGCCATGACGCCGACACGCTGGCACATCTGGGCGATCACGCCAAGATCGTGGCTGATTAGCAGGACAGCCGTGCCCTCGCGTTCGCACAGTTCGCGGATCAGGCGCAGCACCTCGGCCTGGACGGTGACATCCAAAGCGGTGGTCGGCTCGTCTGCAATCAGCAGGTCGGGGCGGCAGGCCATGGCCATGGCGATCATCACCCTCTGCCGCAACCCGCCCGACAACTGGTGCGGATAGGCGCGGGCGCGCCCTTCGGGATCGGGCACCTGCACGGCGGCAAGCGCCTCGACCGCCTTGGGGCGCGCCTCGGACCAGGACAGACCACGGTGCAGCACGAACATCTCGGCGATCTGGCTGCCGATGCGCGCCAGCGGGTTCAGGGCAGTCATCGGTTCCTGGAAGATCATCGAAATGCGGTCGCCGCGCAGCTTGCGCATGGACCGGCGCGACATCGCCAGGAGGTCTTGCCCGCCGTAAAGCGCCTGACCCTTCAGCGTCGTCAGGGGACGGCGGTTCAGACCCATAAGCGCGAGCGCCGAGGC
>JAPSIP010000358.1 GCA_031178645.1 Paracoccus sp. (in: a-proteobacteria)
GCGCGGTTCATGCCGACCATCTGGAACTCGTATTCGAAATCCGCGACCGCGCGCAGTCCGCGCACGATGACCTGGGCGCCCACGTCGCGGGCGCAGTCGATCAGCAGGTTCTCGAACGGATGGACGACGATCTCGCCTCCGGTGCGGCTGGCGATCTGGTCGCATTCGGCCTGCACCATCGCCACCCGCTCCTCGAGGTCGAACAGCGGCTTCTTGTCCCGGTTGATGGCGACGCCGATCACCAGCCGGTCGACCAGGGCCATCGCGCGTTGGATGATGTCGACATGGCCCAGCGTGATCGGATCAAAGGTGCCGGGATAAAGACCGATGCGCATGAACGGGCGTCCTTATGCTTGCCTGTGCGCAGGGAAAGCCGATTTCTGCCGGGATGGCAAGCGGTTGGGCGCCGCGTCAGGCGCCCATGATCATGCCGGTCAGGGCCTCTTTCTCGGCCGCCAGTTCCTTGAGCCGCCCGCTGACGGCGTCGCCGATGGACACGACCCCCAGCATGTTGCCGTCGCCGTCCACCACCGGCATGTGGCGGAAGCGGCCCTGGGTCATGCGTTCCAGGATCGCCAGGGCGTCGTCGCTCATCGTGCAGGTCTGCACCTCGCGCGTCATGACCTCGGCGATGGGGGTGGACAGCACCTCGGGGCCGTGCTTGCCAAGCTGGCGCACGACGTCGCGTTCCGACAGGATACCCTGCGGCTTCTTGCCGTCGTCGGACACCACCACCGCGCCGATGCGCTGTTGGGCCAGCATCTTCACCGCCTCGCCCAAGGTTGCGTCAGGCCGGATGGTCAGGATCGTCTGCGCCTCGATTCCCGGCTTGCCCGAGCTGGATTTCATCGACAGCAACTGGTTGACGAGCATGGTGCATCCTTTCTTGGCGACGTGCTTCACAGCCATCCTTTTCCCGGAATCATGATCCGTCAAGTGCGACAAAGGCGCGGGGCGGCAAGCAGCGCTTCAAGGCGCGCCACCTCGGCCCGCAGGCCTTGCGCCAGCAGGTCCGCCAGCAGCGACAAGCGCCGCGAAGCCCTGTCATCCGCATGGCGGATCAACCAGAAGCTGCGCTTGAGCGCGATGCGGTCGGGCAGCACCAGCCGGACGCCCGGCGCAAAGGGAATGGCGAAGTCATGGACAATCCCCACCCCCGCCCCCGCCCGGATCGCCTGCATCTGCACCGAGACCGAGTTCGAGGTGATCGCCGCCACCTGCACCCCTGTTTCCGCCAGATAGTCCAGTTCGCGGTCGAAGATCATGTCGGGGATATAGCCGATCATCCGGTGGTTCCGCAGGTCGGGCAGGTCCCGGATCGGGGGCGTGTCGCGCAGGTAATCGTCATGCGCGGCCAGGTGCAGGTGGTAATCCGCCAGCCGCTGCACGGTCAGCCGCCCGGTGTCAGGGGGCGAGACCGCAACGGCCATGTCGGCTTCGCGCTTGGTCAGGTTCACGACCCGCGGCAGGGCGACAATCTGGATCTCCAGCCCCGGATGGGCGGCGCAAAGATCGCGGGCGACCTGGGGCAGCAGGTAATTTGCGCAGCCGTCCGGCGCGCCGATGCGAAGCTGGCCCGTCAGCCCGGCCTCGCGGCCCACGGCCTCGGCCGCGGCATTGGCGCCCTGTTCGGCCGCTTCGGCCGGGGCGACCAGCCGCGCGCCCTCGGCCGTAAGGACATAGCCCTGCGGCGTCTTGGCAAACAGCGCCGCCCCCACCGCCCGTTCCAGCCGCGCGATCCGCCGCCCGATGGTGGATGCGTCCATCCCCAGCCTGCGCCCCGCGCCCGATAGGCTTTCGGTGCGCGACACCGCCAGGAAGATGCGCAGGTCGTCCCAGTCCATGCAGCGCCCCTTTGCAAATCCGCAAAACGTCTTTGCCATCCTTCCCCTTTATCCGGCAAATCCGCAAGGCTAGGCTGCGCCCAACCAAGGAGGATTCGATGAAAGAGATTCACCACTGGATCGACGGCAAGGAATACAAGGGCACCTCGGGCCGGTTTTCCGACGTCTTCAACCCCGCCACGGGCGAGGTTCAGGCCCGCCTGTCGCT
>JAPSIP010000359.1 GCA_031178645.1 Paracoccus sp. (in: a-proteobacteria)
ACGCCGCCCAGCAGGTTCTCAGCCTTGACCGTGAAGCCGTCGAAGCCAAGCTCGTATTCCTTCATGCCGCGATAGCCCAGCACCTCGATCTCGCCTCCGGTCATGCCGGGGGTGGGGAAGGGGTCGTCGTCGGTGCCCGGAGTCTTTTCGGCCAGGAACATCGACAGCCCGCGATAGTCAGTGGTGTCGGGATCGGTCCGGGCCAGCAGCGTCATTACATGGGTGCGCGCGGCATGGGTGATCCAGGTCTTGTTTCCGGTGATCGCCCAGATGTCGCCGTCAAGCACCGCCCGCGTACGCAGGCTGCCCAGGTCGCTGCCGGTGTTTGGTTCGGTGAAGACCGCCGTGGGCAGGATTTCACCTGATGCCAGGCGCGGCAGCCAGTGGGCCTTCTGCGCGTCTGTGCCGCCGCCCAGGATCAGTTCGGCCGCAATCTCGCTGCGCGTGCCCAGGGATCCCACGCCGATATAGCCGCGCGACAACTCCTCGGACACGACGACCATTGCCGCCTTCGACATGCCGAGGCCGCCGAACTCCTCGGGGATGGTCAGGCCGAAGACGCCAAGCTGGGCCAGTTCCGCGATGATCTCCATCGGGATCAGTTCGTCTTTCAGGTGCCAGTTGTGCGCATGGGGGACAACCTTGTCATCGGTCCAGCGGCGGAACTGGTCGCGGATCATCTCCAGATCTTCGTCCAGGCCCGAGGTGCCAAAAGTCGCGCTGCCCTTGTTTTCGGCGATCAGAACGGCCAGCCGGGCACGGGCCTCGGGCGTGTTGCCCGCCATCAGGGCGCGGGCCGCATCCGAGGGCTGCCAGTCGATGCCCAGGACCGACAGGCGGGCGAATTCCGTCTGGCTCATCGGGATGCCGCCTGCAATCTGGGTCAGGTATTCGCCAAAGCCGATCCGGGTGATGAGATCCTCAATCTCGCCGGTGACGCGGGTGGACCAGGCGGCAAGCTGGCGCAGCGATTCGACATAGGTGGCTAGCCATGACAGCGCGTGGACCGCGTGCTGGTGCCGTTCAAGCGCCTCGGCATCCACCTTGCCTGCGGGCGAGACGGCAACGCGCAACCCCTCGGTCGCGCGGGACTGGAGGTCGGCAAGCTCGGACAGGACGGCGTCGAACTGGTGCGGCATGTCTTTCATGGATTCGGCCCCTTTGCGGCATTGCAGCATGGGTAACGCCTTCGCACCCGCAGCGCAACAATAATGCGTCAGATCAAATACCAGCGAACGAATATGTCAGGCCTACCCGGGGCCGATGCGGCATTTTCATTCCCTGCAAGGGCGGCTAGCTTGCCGGGCATGTTTGGACTGGATCCCTGGCAATTCTGGACGATCTTCGCCATCACGGGCTTTGCGGGCTTCGTGAAGGGCGCGATCGGCTTTGCCATGCCGCTGATCATGGCCTCGGCATTCGCATCTCTTTTGCCGCCGCAAGTGGCGCTTGCGGCCCTGATCCTGCCGGTGCTGACCACCAACGTCCACCAGGCCCTGCGCCAGGGACCGGCCGCCGCTATCCAGTCGGTGCGCAACTTCCGCTGGCACATCGCGATGGTACTGGTTTTCCTGATGCTGTCGGCTAGCTTGGCCCGGCAGATACCGCAGGGGCTGATGTATGCGCTGCTGGGCCTGCCGATCCTGGGTTTCGCGCTGTGGCAACTGGCGGGCAGGCCCATGACCCTGCCCATCCACCACCGCCGCCGGGCCGAGATCGCGACCGGCATCGTCGGCGGGCTCTACGGGGGCGTGTCCGGCATCTGGGGGCCGCCGCTGGTCGTGCTGCTGTTGTCGCTGGGCGTGGACAAGCGCGAACAGGTCCGCGTGCAGGGCGTCGTCTTCCTGCTGGGGGCGACCGGGCTGACCGTGGCCCACCTGGTCTCGGGCATCCTGAACGCGCAGACGATCCCACTGTCCGCGATCCTGTGCATTCCGGCCTTCGGGGGGATGCTGGCGGGCTTTGCCTTGCAGGACCGCATGGATGTCGCACAATTCCGCCGTTGGACACTGATCCTTCTGGTCATCACCGGCTTGAAC
>JAPSIP010000047.1:0-324 GCA_031178645.1 Paracoccus sp. (in: a-proteobacteria)
ACCGCGATGGGCAGCACGAACAGCGACATCGCGAACAGGTATGCCGGAAAGGCCCAGCCTGCGGTGGCCAGCCGATCCTCGTCCGCGGCCTCGACCACCAGCACCTGGAACATGCGCGGCAGGGCGATGACCGCCGCACCCGACACGATGATCAGCGCGGTCCAGATCCATCTGCTCGTGCTGAACCGGTAGTCCCACATTGCACAGCAAACGCACCACACGCTCGCTTTCGGCCATGGGTAGCTTACCTATCAATCCTGAATAAACCGAATCGAGCGCAATCCCCATAGCCACCGCCTCTCCGTGAAGTACCCGGAAGTCGCT
>JAPSIP010000047.1:334-9102 GCA_031178645.1 Paracoccus sp. (in: a-proteobacteria)
CGGTCGGGCTTCAGCAGCCAACCCTCGTGGCCGGCCGCGGCCTGCGCGATCCGGTCCAGCATGTCGGCCGGACCTTCGGCCAATCCCCAGACCACGAAGACGCCAAGCGCCAGAAAGGCCGTCAGCTTGACCACCGCCTCGAGCGCGATGGCAGTGACGACCCCGTGGTGGCGTTCGTCGGCCGCCAGGTTGCGGGTACCAAAGACGATGGTGAACAGCGCAAGCCCCGCCGCCACCCACAGCGCCGTGCCCCCGCCCCCGCCCATCGGGATGTCGGTCAGGCTGTCGGTCGCGAAGACCTCGAAGGACAGGCTGACCGATTGCAGTTGCAGCGCGACATAGGGCGTGGCGGCAATGACGGCGATCAGCGTGATCAGGGCGGCCAGGCGGTTCGACTTGCCGAAGCGGGCCGAGATGAGGTCGGCGATCGAGGTGACATGGTGCATCCGCGCCACCCGCACCAGCCGGCGCAACCCCCACCAGGCGCCGCAGAAGACGATGGTCGGACCCAGATAGATCGTGGCGAATTCCAGCCCGGACCGGCTGGCATAGCCGACTGCCCCGTAGAAGGTCCAGGCCGAGCAATAGACGGACAGAGACAGCGTATAGACCGCCGGATGGTCCAGCCACCGCACCCGGCCCCTGGATGCGGCGCGGTCGGCGGCGAAGGCCACGCCGAACATCAGCGCGACATAGGCCAGGCAGCCCGCGACAAGCGCCTCAAAGGGCATGGTCGTCGTCCCGCGCCATCGCCTCGGTCGCGCGCAGGGTGGCAGCATCGGCCCGGCGCAGGGCGCGGTGCAGCCCGAAGATGGCGACGATCAGCCCGGCCCACAGCCCGAACAGCCAGACCGCGCCCCCCGCAAAGCTGACCTGCGCCGGGATCCACCAGACCGGGACCAGCACCAGGATCGTCGCAAGGATCGGAAGAACGCGCGCCGCGTCGCCAAGCCTCCGGCGGCGGAACGAGGCGCGTTCAAGAAACAGCGGCCGGTCGGGCATGGCGTTCAGTTCAGCATCCGGCGCACCATCGCGCGCAGGTCGTCATTGGCGAAGGGCTTGGCCAGGACCGCATCTGCCTGCGGCAGCGACAGCGAGGCGTGGCCCCGCGCCGTCAGCATCAGGACGGGCGTGGCCGCAAGGCTGGGATCCTGGTCGCCGCGCAGTTCGGCCAGGATCTCGGTCCCCGACCGGTGCGGCAGCATCACGTCAAGGATGACCAGGCGCGGCTTGGCGCCCCTGATCGCCTCGATCCCGCCCGCGCCGTCGGCATGAAGCGCCACCTGCCAGCCTTCGCGGGACAGGATGAAGCGCACCGCCTCGGCGATGTTTGGCTCGTCCTCGATCATCAGGATGTCGAGCATTCGGTCAATGGTCCCCCCAGGTGCCACGATAATGTGACGGGCGGGCCGGCGCTGTCAAAGGATTCACGCCGCCAGCAGGATCGAGGGTTCGCGCCGCGCCGCGCAATCGGCGCGCGGGCAGATGCGGCAGGCAGGACCGATAAGAAGATCCGGGCGAAGCGGCGATCCCGGTTCCTCGGGCAGGATCAGCATCTGCGCGCGGGTCAGCACCGGCCCTTCGGTGCCAAGGGGCTGGTGCCGGGTGGCCAGCGACAGCGTGCGGAACCGGCGGCCGTTCGGCGCCTCGACAAGCTTCGCGATGGCGGTCTGCGGCGCGGCAAGGGACTGGAACAGCGGCCAAAGCGGGCAGGCATCGCCAGGGCGTGGCAGGGGAAAGCCCGGCGCCGGGCGGCGCAGCGTCAGCGCGCCCGATCCGTCGCAGACCAGCAGGCCCGCGGCATCGAACCCTGCGGGCTTCAGCAACGCCAGCCGTCGCATCACCAGATCCAGAGGTTGCCGCAACCGGTCGGCCATGCGCAGGGGATCGGCTTCCTCGGCCGCGACCGCCGCCAAGGCCTCGTCGGGCAGGGCCGCCCGCTCCTCCTCCATCCGCAGCAGATGGGCGCGCGCCAGGGCGCGTGCGGCATCCGAGGCAAGGTCGGCCGCTTCATCGACGGGCGGGGCGCCTGCGGCAAGCCAGGCCTCGACTTCCTCCTGCGGGGTGAAGATCGCGTCCTGCGCCTCGAAACTGTCCAGATAGGCGACAAGTGCCTGCGCGGTCGTGGACAGGCGCAGGCTGTCGCCGTCCAGGTTCGCGTGGAACCGCGCGCGCCAGTCGGGCGGGATTTCGCCCCCCTCCGCCAGGATCGAGGCGGTGGACCGGACCGAGGTCACGGCCGACAGCACCTCGTGCAGGGTGGTCAGCAGATAGGGATCCTGCCGCATCCGGTCCGACAGCGTGACAAGCTGGCGTTCATGAGCATCGGCCCGCCGCGCCGTGGCGATCAGGGCCGAAGCCCAGCCGGGGAATCGGGCCAGCAATTCCGGTGTCTGGTCCAGTTCGGGCGTCACGTCGTCGGGCAGGCGCACCGCCGCCTCTCGCAGGGCTGCAATCTGGGCTTCCTCGCGCCCTTCGGCCAGTTCGGCGGCCGAGACGTCCAGGGCGGCAGCCAGGCGCAGGACCAGGTGGTCACCCACTGGGCGGCGGTTGTGTTCGATCAGGTTCAGATAGGCGGCCGAGATCCCGGCCTCGCGCGCCACGTCGGCCTGCCGCCGCGACAGGGCCAGGCGGCGTTCGCGGATGCGGGTTCCGGTCAGGATGCGGTTTCCGGGGCGCTGCTTCATGGCGCGATGAAACCGCGCGGCGGGGCGCTGCGCAAGCCGCAACGATATCTTAGCGATTTTGCGCCACGATCACGCCATGATCCTGACTCGCCCCAACCATGGTCCATCCATCGCGGCTCTTGTCGTGACCGCTTTGCAAAAGCTAATGCAGCTTTTGCAAAGGGGGGGACGCATCATGGCCATGCAGAAGATCTATGCCGGAACGTCGTTGCGCGAAACGCGGGGGCGCAGCGGGCTGACCCAACGGCGATTTGCCGAACGGCTGGGGGTGTCGCTGCCCTATCTGTCGCAGATGGAGAATAACCACCGCCCGATTTCCGCCGGGGTGCTGCTGCGGCTGGCGCAGGAATTCGGGGTGGACCTGACCACGCTGGCTGCGGGCGACGCCGAACGCATGGTAATCGACATGCAGGAAGCCCTGGCCGATCCGCTGTTTGACGCGGCCCCGCCGCTGGCCGACCTGCGCCTTGCCGCCACCAATGCGCCGGTGCTGGCCCGCGCCTTCCTGGACCTTTACCGCGCGCATCGCCAAGGCCAGGAACGCCTTGCCGCCCTGGACGAGGCGATTGGCGCATCCGGCCAGAACGCGCTTTCCACCCCATGGGAGGAGGTGCGCGACTTCTTCCACTACTGCGACAACTATATCGACGCCGTGGACCGCGCGGCGGAACGCTTTGCCTGTCCGGCAGGCCAGCGGCTGGATCCGTGGGACGCGGGCGTCGCCGCCCTCGCCGCACGCGGGATCCGCGTGACGCGCGCTGAACTGCCCGCCAATGCGGTCTTTCGCCGGGTGGGGACGGAAATCCACGTGAACGCCGCCGCGGAACGGCCCACGCAGCTGTTCCAGCTTCTGCACCTTGTAGCGCTCGAGCGGCAGTCGGACCTGCTGGACGCGACCCTGGATCTGGCGCGGTTCCGCAGCCAGACCGCGCGGGACGTGGCGCGGGTGGGGCTTGCCAACTATTTCGCGGGGGCGGCGCTGATGCCTTACCGCCCCTTTCTGGCTGCGGCCCAGGCCGAACGGCACGACCTGGAACGGCTGGCGCACCTGTTCGACGCCTCGCTGGAACAGGTGGCGCACCGGCTGTCCACCCTGCAACGGCCGGGGGCCAAGGGCGTGCCCTTCTTCTTCGTCCGCGTCGATCAGGCCGGCACCATCACCAAGCGCCATTCCGCCACGCGCCTGCAATTCGCCCGCTTTGGCGGCGCCTGTCCCTTGTGGAACGTCCACCAGGCCTTCGAACAGCCCGGCCGCTTCCTGCGGCAACTGGCGGAAACGCCTGACGGGATGCGCTATCTGCTGATGTCGCGCGATGTGTCCAAACACGCGGGCGCCTTCAACGCGCCCGTGCGCCGCTTTGCCATCGGCCTGGGCTGCGAAGTGCCCCATGCCGGCAGCGTCGTTTATGCCGACGGACTGGACCTGACCAAGCCCCGCGCCTTTGAACCCATCGGCATTTCCTGCCGGATCTGCCCCCGTCCCGATTGCCACCAGCGATCGGTGCCGCCCATCGACCGGCCGCTGCGGATCCCAGGCGACCGGAACGGACCACTACCTTATGAGATATCCTGACCCGGTCATCTATATCTTGTGCCCGGTCGGCGGATTTCTGCCCGGCGGGGCGAGGTTCCGCGCATCGGGGGAACCGAAACGATCGCGATGTTGCCAGGAAGGCACACATGCGGTTTACCCGCAGCCAACCGGAACCAGATCGACCGAGTCATCTCGGACGCGCCAACGGGGGACATGATTTGCCAACCTTGACGAACCGCCTCAACGCTTCGCTGGAACGCATCCTGCCGGAAAAACGGCTCCACCTGCGCTCTGACGAGGAAAGCCGGTTCGTCCGCCTGCGTCCCCTGACCCAGCTTGTCGGCATCAGCGGCATCACGCTGGCCTTCGGCTGGACGCTGGTCGCAAGTTCGATCCTGGCGATCGACGCGCTCAGCGCCGGCACCTCTGCCCGCGACCAGATCACCGCGACCACCTCTGCGTTCGAGCAGCGCCTGACCGAACTGTCCCAGGAACGCGATGCCCGCGCGGCCGAGGCCCTGGCGGCGCAGAACCGCTTTGCCCTGGCGCTTGACAAGGTCTCGCAGATGCAGACCCAGCTTCTGGCCGCCGAGGAACGCCGCCGCGAACTGGAAGCGGGCCTGGACACTGTGCAATCCACTCTGCGCAGCGCCATCGACGAACGTGACAGCGCCCGTGCGGTGGCCGATGCGACCGACGCCCATTCCCATGTCCACGCCGAGGAAGTGACCGCCGCGCTTGACATCCTGACGGGCGAATTGCGCCAGACCGCCGATGAACGCGCCACTGCCGTCCAGGAGGCCGAGGATGCCCGCCAGACGGTCGAGGAACTGGCCCAGGAACGCGAACAGATCCTGGCCCGCAACGACGAGATCCTGACCCAGCTTGAAAGCGCCGTCTCGATCTCGGTCGCGCCGCTGGACGATGTGTTCCGGTCCGTCGGCATGAACCCGGACGACGTGCTGGAAACCATCCGCGAAGGCTATTCCGGCCAGGGCGGCCCGCTGACCCCGATGGGCTATTCGACCCGTGGCGATGCGGCGCTGTCGAACAGCGAGACGAAGGCCAACCAGATCATCGTCACGCTGGACCAGATGAACACCTATCGCATCGCGATGGAGAAGCTGCCGCTGGCCATGCCGGTGAAGCAATCGTTCCGCTATACCTCGGGCTTCGGCCGCCGCTGGGGGCGTGCACATGAAGGCATCGACATGGCGGCGCCCGTCGGGACGCCGATCCATGCCACGGGGGACGGCGTGGTGATCTATGCCGGGCGTCTTGGGGCCTATGGCAACCTCATCAAGATCCAGCACGAACTGGGGGTCGAGACGCGCTATGGCCACCTGTCCCGGATTCGCGTGAAGACCGGCCAAAGGGTGTCGCAAGGCGAGCTGATCGGTGATATGGGCAATACCGGACGCTCGACCGGGCCGCACCTGCATTACGAGGTGCGCATGAAGGGTCGGGCCGTTGACCCGATGAGCTTCATCAAGGCAGCCAGCAATGTTCAGTAAGACCCGCGTGACCGAAAAACCCCATACGCCCCCCTCGCCCGCGGCCCCGGGGACCGATGCCGTGGCCCCCGCCCCCCATCATGACCGGCCCGAAGCACCCGCGGCATCGTCCGCACGGCGCAGCGCGCCGTCGATCCTGTCGCCCGACCTGACGGTCGTCGGCAATATCCGCACCGAGGGCGACATCCAGATCGAGGGCACGGTCGAGGGCGACATCCGCGCCCACCAGCTGGTAATCGGCGAAACCGCCACCATCCGGGGCGAAATCGTGGGCGACGAGGTCGTGGTGAACGGCCGTGTGGTCGGCCGGGTCCGTGGCCTCAAGGTGCGCCTATCCGCAAGCGCGCGGGTCGAGGGCGACATCATCCACAAGACCATCGCCATTGAATCCGGCGCGCATTTCGAAGGCTCAGTCCAGCGGCAGGAAGACCCCCTCGCCAACGGCCCGACCAAGAAGCTGGCCCCGCCCGCTTCGGAATAAGCCGATTGCCCTTGCCACTCCGGCCCGCCCTGCGCGGGCCGTTTTGCCATGCCTGCCCAGCCCCGACTTTCGCGCGGAGAGGCAGAAAGCATCTGCCAATCCGCAAGAATGCGGCGGCTGGACTTCCGCTAGGGTTCCGGGACAGGTTCGATGGACCGGAACAGGGGAGGACGCATGAAACTGGTACGATACGGCGCGAAGGGTCAGGAACGGCCCGGCATTCTGGACAGTGACGGAGCGGTGCGCGACCTGTCGCGGCACCTGGCGGATATCGACGGCGGTTGCCTGACCACTGAGGGCCTGGCCGCGTTGCGCGCCATCGACCCGGCCTTCCTGCCCCTGGTCGAGGGCACGCCGCAGCAGGATCTGCGATTGGGTGCCTGCGTGGGCAGCGTCGGCAAGTTCCTGGCCGTCGGCCTCAATTATGCCGATCATGCCGCCGAAGCGGGAATGGACGTCCCGGCCGAGCCGATCCTGTTCACCAAATGGACCAGCTGCATCGCCGGGCCGGACGACGACCTTGCCCTGCCGCACGATTCGACCGCCACGGATTGGGAGGTCGAACTGGGCATCGTCATCGGCGACGGCGGGCGCGACATTGCCCTGGACCGGGCGGCGGACCACATCGCCGGTTATTGCGTCATCAACGACATCAGCGAACGCGAATGGCAGTTGCGGCGCGGCGGCACCTGGGACAAGGGCAAGGGCTATGACGGCTTCGGCCCCATCGGCCCCTGGCTGGTCACCGCAGACGAGATCGCGGACCCGGCCGCCCTGCGCCTGTGGCTGGAGGTTGACGGCCACCGCTTCCAGGACGGCACCACCGCGACAATGGTCTTTGGTCCCGCCGAAATCGTGTCCTATGCGTCCCGCTTCACGACCCTGATGCCGGGCGACGTGATTGCCACCGGCACACCGCCGGGCGTCGGCATGGGGCAGAAGCCGCCGGTCTATCTGCGGCGCGGGCAGGTGATGCGCCTGGGCATCGACGGCCTGGGCCAGCAGACGCAGAAGGTGGTCTGACATGGCCCCCGCGCGATCCGTCATCATCACCGGCGCAGGCAGCGGCATTGGGCGGGCCACCGCGCGGCGCTTCCTGGCCGAAGGGTGGCGGGTCGCGCTGCTGGGCCGCAAAGAAGGCGCCCTGCGGGATACCGCCGGGGACGCACCTGCCCTGATCCTGCCCTGCGATGTCACGGATGAGGCTGGGGTCGACGCGGCCTTCGACGGTTGCCGTGCGGAATGGGGTCGGCTGGACGTGCTGTTCAACAATGCCGGACGCGGCGCCGATCCCGCCACGCCGGACGAAGTCGATGCCGCCACCTTCCGCGACGTGATCGCCACCAATGTGACGGGCATGTTCCTGTGTGCCCGCGCGGCGTTTCGGCTGATGCGCGCGCAAGATCCGCAGGGCGGGCGGATCATCAACAACGGGTCGATCGCGGCCCATGCGCCGAGGCCGGGGTCGATTGCCTATACGACCTCGAAGCACGCGGTCACGGGGTTGACGAAATCGCTGTCGCTGGACGGGCGACCCTTCGACATCGCCTGCGGCCAGATCGACATCGGCAATGCCGCTACCGAGTTGCTGGCCCAGGTCAGCACCAACGCGCCGGACGCGGAACCGCTGATGGACGTGGGCGTGGTCGCCGACGCGGTCCTGCACATGGCCGGCCTGCCCAAGGGCGCAAATGTCCAGTTCATGACCGTCATGGCGACCAACATGCCCTTTATCGGGCGCGGCTAGCTGCCCGGCATCACCCGGCGATAGACATGCCAGCTGGCATGGCCCAAGACCGGCATCACCACAAGCAGCCCCAGAAAGCCCGGCAGGATCGCCAGGAACAGCCAGATCGCGATCAGGGCCGCCCAGACGGCCATCACCCCCGGATTTTCCGCCACGGCGCGGCAGGACGTGATGATGGCGGTGATGAAATCGACCTCACGTTCCATCAGCAGGGGCAGGCCGACCACGGTGAAGCTGAACTGTACGGTCGCAAAGCCGCCGCCGATGATCGTGCCCAGGACCAGCATCGCCAGCCCCCTGCCCCCCAGCAGCACCTCGAACGAGGAGGTGATGTTGGTCAGCGCCGAGACGCCCATGAACAGCGCAAAGACCGTATGGGCCACAAAGACCCAGAACATGAACAGCAGCAGGATCACCATCGCCATCGACGGGATCTGCCGCTGGCGCTGTTCGAAGACCACGCGCAGGATACGGGCCGTGTCCAAGGCCTCGCCGGCCTCGATCCGGCGGCTGACCTCGTACAGGCCAACGGCCGCGAAGGGCGCGATCAGCGGAAAGCCCAGGATGAAGGGGATCAGCCACCATTCCTGCCCCGAGGCCAGGGCAACCGAGGCAAGCACCCAGCCGCCCAGCACATAGAAGGCCGAAAACATCAGTCCGAAGGCGGGCGCGCGGCGGAAGTCCCGCCAGCCCAGGGTCAGCGCCTGCGACAGGTCGGACAGGGCGATCAGGCGGGGATCGGGGATGTCATCCGGCAGGTTCCGGTGGTCGCGCGCGGACAGGTCGGATCGGGTCAAGGATTCCC
>JAPSIP010000360.1 GCA_031178645.1 Paracoccus sp. (in: a-proteobacteria)
CCGGGTGGGGCTAAAGACCAGCGGCAACGGCAGCGGGCATGTCGTCCTGCCTCAGGCGGACCTGCTGGCGGGCATCCAGAAGGTCCGCGGCGACCATCTCGGCGCACATCTCTCGGGCAGTGGTTTCGGGACGCCATCCTAGTCGCGTCCGCGCGCGGCTGGCATCGCCCAGCAGGGTCTCGACCTCGGCGGGACGGAAGAACCGGGGATCGATCCGCATGATGACCTGGCCCGGCCGAAGCGCCGGCGCGGCATTGCCCGACACGGCAACAACCCGGGCAGTCTCATCGACGCCGGAGCCTTCGAAGGCCAGGGTGATGCCCAGTTCGGTCGCGGTCCAGACCAGGAACTCGCGGACCGAGTTCTGCTGGCCCGTGGCGATGACGAAATCCTCGGGCAGGTCCTGCTGCAACATCATCCACTGCGCGCGGACATAGTCGCGGGCGTGACCCCAATCGCGCAACGCGTCAAGGTTTCCCAGGTAGAGGCAGGAATCCAGCCCCTGCGCGACGCGGGCCATGCCGCGGGTGATCTTGCGCGTGACAAAGGTTTCCCCGCGCCGGGGGCTTTCGTGGTTGAACAGGATGCCGTTGCAGGCAAACAGGCCATGGGCCTCGCGATAGTTCACGGTGATCCAGTAGCTATAGAGCTTGGCGACGGCATAGGGGCTGCGCGGATAGAAGGGCGTCGTCTCGCGCTGCGGGGTTTCCTGAACCAGGCCAAACAGCTCGGAGCTGGAGGCCTGGTAGAACCGCGTCCGATCCTGAAGCCCCAGCAGGCGAATCGCCTCGAGAAGGCGCAGCGTGCCAAGCGCGTCGATGTCCCCCGAATATTCCGGCGCCTCGAAGCTGACGCCGACATGGCTTTGCGCGCCCAGGTTATAGATCTCGTCGGGCTGAACCTCGCCCACGATGCGCGTCAGGTTGGACGCATCCGACAGATCGCCATGATGCAGCCGAAGCCGGACCCGCGGCTCGTGCGGATCCTCGTAGATGTGGTCGATCCGCTGCGTGTTGAACTGTGATGCTCGGCGCTTGATCCCGTGGACCTCGTAGCCTTTCGACAGCAAGAACTCTGCCAGATAGGAACCATCCTGCCCGGTGATCCCGGTGATGAGGGCGCGTTTCACAATCAATCTCTCCCTTTTCTGTGGCGGATGGGTGGATGGGTGGGCAGGTCTCAGCTGCGGGCCTGCGACGACAGGCTCAGCCGGTCCTGGAAGCCGTAAAGCCGGTGGCGGCGCTGATCGACATCGGTGATGAGGGTATGAACTTGGGCCACGCCGATGCGCGCCAGGAGGGCCGAGGCAAGTTCGGCAGCCTTGCGGCGGCTATGACCCCACCGCAGCACCAGCAGGACTTCCCCGCCCTCGCGGGCCGTGCGCAGTCCGCTGCCGGACAGGATCGGCGGCGCGTCGATGATGGTCAGCACGTCCTCGCGTTGAGCCTGCTGGACCAGCCTGCGCGGAAGGGTGAAGCCATCGCCCTCGTCACGCCAGGCGGGGTCGGACAGCAGGATGCGCTCGGGTTCGGGGGCGGATGCGGCGCCCAGCAGCAGGGGCGTTGCAGAGGTCGTCCCCGGTGCTTCGCCGCCCCGGACCTTGACCAGCCGGACCTTGCGGCCCTGCGCGGCCAGTTCCAGGGCCAGCCATTCGGCAACGGGGTCCGCCATGTCGCCGGGATCCGGCGCGGTAACGGTCAGGATCTTGGGAAAGCGTCCGCCATTCGCACATTCCAGCATCAGGATCGCGTCCCGCAGCCTGTCCGTGCTCCGGTTCGACTGGCGCTTCGCGATCGCGGCAGGCAGACCCTGGCGTTCCGGCTGGGCGAAACGTGGCCACAGGCCGACAGGCACATGCCGCGGCACCAGGGCCAGTTGTTCGTGGCCCCTGACCGTCGTGTCGCGCATCTCGACCACTGCCGCAGCGAACAGGGCAAGGAACAGGCCCCCGACGGCGGTGGCGGCCAGCAACAGCTTGCGCGACGGGCCGACCGTGCCCTTCAGCAGGGTCGAGGGATGCAGG
>JAPSIP010000361.1:0-1292 GCA_031178645.1 Paracoccus sp. (in: a-proteobacteria)
CGGCCAGGGCGGCCTTCTGCCCGGCGGCCGGGGCCACGCTGATCGCCACCGGCAGGGCGGCCTTGCGGCGCAGGTCGGCCAGCGAGCCTTCCGCCATCAGCCGCCCGCCCGACAGGATCAGGATGCTGTCGGTGCGCGCCTCGACCTCGGTCAATGCGTGGGAGGACAGCAGGATCGCGGTGCCTCCCGCTGCAAGCCCATCCAGCAGCGCATAGAAATCGCGCCGCGATACCGGGTCCAGGCCCGAGGTCGGCTCGTCCAGAACCAGCAGGCGCGGCTTGCCGATCAGCGCCTGCGCCAGTCCCACGCGCTGCCGCATCCCCTTGGAATAGGTGCCGATGCGGCGCTTCGCTGCATCACCCAGGCCCACGCGGGCCAGCAGGTCCAGGGCCTGCGCCGGGTGCTCGCCGCGCAGCGCAAGATAATGACGGATCTGCTCCTCGCCCGTCAGGGCCGGGTGAAAGGCGGCGTTTTCCGGCAAATAGGCGACCTGAGTGCGCGCCTCGGCGGAACCGGGGACCGCGCCGCAGACCGTTACCGCGCCTTCGTCAAAGGGGATCAGGCCCAGGATGATCTTCATCATCGTCGATTTGCCCGCGCCGTTATGGCCCAGCAGCGCAACCCGCTGTCCGGGTTCCACCGTCAGGGACACGTCACGCAATGCCTCGACCCCGGCAAAGCGTTTAGTGAGATGCAATATCGTCAGGGTCGATGTCATCGTAATTTCCTTTGGCCCAGCGTCCCGCAATATCGGCCTCAAAAGCCTCGATGTCAGACTGGACCGGGATGGTCAGGGGGCGCATCAGCGGATGGCTGTCGGTAACGCCGCCGGGCAGGGTGGCGGGAAAGCTCGACTGGCTCCAGCGCACCAGTTGCACGGCGGGCGATCCGGTCAGCAGGGCGGCTGCGGGCTGCGACCACAGGATATGGTCGATCAGGTCGTTGGGGCGATAGCTGCCGTCCGCCACGCCGTCGCCGTTCAGGTCATAGGCCGGGTGGTCGGACCAGAAATTGCCGCGGCCCTCGTGGCTCCATTCCATGAAGCGGGTGCCCACGTATTTCACCTGTTCACGATTGGCGATGAAGGCATTGCCGGTCAGGATGTTCTTTTCGGACCCGGCGGTGAAGTGGATGCCGATGCCGCAATCCTGGAAACGGTTGTCCCAGATCAGGTTCTTGTGCGCGTTATAGATGAACAGGCATTTCTTGGCGCCGCCCCGGATCAGGTTGCCCGTCACGTCGGCATTGTTGGCATAGTTCATCCCAGATCGACTTCAGCCGCTCTGCTGTAG
>JAPSIP010000361.1:1302-2023 GCA_031178645.1 Paracoccus sp. (in: a-proteobacteria)
CGTGTTCGCGGTCGCCCAAGCTGAGGTTGTTCAGGATCTTGGCCCGGTCCGAGAACATGATCGCGAAGCCCAGATGGTTGCCGATGCTGATGTTGCCCGAGACTTCGGTGTTGCGGGTATACATGAAATGCACGGCAAAGCGCAGGTCGCGCAGGATGTTGTTGCGATAGATGCTGTCGGCGCTTGCGTTGGAAAAGATGCCGTCGCGGCCGTATCGGATCACGTTGCCGTCCAGCAGCGTACCGGGGCTGTTCCAGACATAGATGCCGTTGCCCCGCTGGTTCATGTGCAGGTTCTGGCGCCCGGTGATGCGGTTGGCCGTGACCTGCGCGCCCTTCCCGCCATGCACGTCGATGCCGTGCATGTTGTTCGTCAGGACCAGCCGGTCGATCCGCACGCGGTCGGCGCCCTTCAGGATCTTCACGCCCGCGTCCAGATCCTCGTTCCTGCTGCCCGATCCGGTGACGGCGAAGCCCGTCAGCACCACGTCGGGGGCGTTGATGGTGATGACCGTGCCCTGGCCCTGCCCGTGCACCACGGCCCCTTCCGGGCCGGCGATCGTCAGGGGGCGGTCGATGGTGACGGGGCCCGAATGGGCCCCGTCTTGCAGCATCAGCACATCGCCGGGGGCCGCCCCGGCGATGGCAGCCGCCAGCCTGCCCGGACCAGGCGCAACCTGATGCTCTGCCGCAAGCGCGGGCAGGGCGGCCAGCAGGCCAAG
>JAPSIP010000362.1 GCA_031178645.1 Paracoccus sp. (in: a-proteobacteria)
CGACAGGCCCTGCTGGCCGTCCGTGAAGCGCACCGTCTGGCCCTGGTCCATGCGCGGCAGCCATTCGGGCGAGGCCGGGTCGCGTTCCCGCGTCAGCGTCTGCCACAGGGGACTGACGAAGGGCGGCCCGACCCACAGGGCGCCCGCGAAAGGTTGGTCGATCATCTCGTACAGCCGCAGCGACTGTTGCGAACTGTATGCCCCCAGGCTGAGACCGTAGAGATACAGGTCGGGCCGTTCGCCTTCCGGCAGGGTGCGCCAGTGGCGATAAACGGCGCTGAACAACTCGCGCCCCGCATCGGCCGAATATTCGGGTTCGACCAGCAGCGAAATCCAGCTTTGCAGATAGGAATACTGGATCGCGACCGTCGCCACGTCGCCGCGATGCAGGTATTCCAGCGTCGTGACCGCCGCCGGGTCAAGCCAGCCGGTGCCGGTGGGCATCGCCACCACCAGGATCGAGCGGTCGAAGCCGCCGACCCGGTCCAGTTCAGCCACCGCCAGGGCAGCCCGCTCCTCGGCCGTTTCGGCGGCGTTCAGGCCCGCATAGGCGCGCAGGGGCTGCATCGTCCTGCCCCCCGTGACGGCGGCGATGTCGGCGGCCGTGGGGGTGGTATGGACATAGTTGCGCCCCTCGCGCCCCAGGTCTTGCCAGGACACCAGGGATGCGGGGCTGCCAGGGCGAAGCGGGTCGGACGGGGGCTGGATGTCGGGCGGGATCACCGCATCAAGCGCACGGGCCGAACTGTCCACCGTGCGGATGAAGCCGCTGAACAACACACCATTGGCCAGGGACCACAGCAGGATGCCTCCGATGATCAGCCCCAGCAGATGCGCGGCCCGGCGTGGCATCACCTGCGCGATCCGCGCGATCAGGCGGCGCACGAACAGCGCCGCCAGCTTGCCCAGGATCAGCAGCACCGCCGCCACCAGAAACGCCAAAGTGCCGATCAGCAAGGGCAGTTCGGGCGGGGCGGGCGGCATTCCCATGGCCGCGCGGACGCCGTTCTGCCAATCCGTCGCCTGCGCCAGAAAGGACGCCACGATCAGCGTGGCCAGCGTCGCCAGGGCCAGCAACACCTGCCGTCCTGTCCGGCCGTGGATCAGCGGCAGGTCCAGCGTGATCCAGATCCACCGCAGCAGTACGGCCAGGCCGTAACCCGCCGCGAAGCAGACCCCGGCCAGCACGCCCTGCACCCCCTCCCCCCGCGGGATCAGGCTGGGCGTCAACGAGGCCGCCATGAGCAATGCCCCCAGCACCAGCCCGACGCCTGAGACATTCTCCACCACGAAGCGGAAGAGGCTTGCGGGCAGGGCGGGTCGCGGGTTCGGCATGGGCTCTCCGGTGGGGCACAGGCAGATCAGGACCGATCGGCCCCCGACCGTCAACCCTTTGCAGGGCAGCCCGGACGGTCGTGAAGGAAACCCTGGCGATGCGTGCATGGTTGGGTCGCACCGGAAGGAAAGGAGCATCCGATGTCCGAAACGCTGAACACCATGGCCCATGTCGATCTGGACCGCTATCTGGGCACCTGGTACGAGATCTGCCGCCTGCCGCTGAAATGGGAACCCGAAGGCGCGCGCGACATCACCGCGACCTACAAGCTGAACGACGACGGCACGATCCGCGTGGACAACCGCTGCCTGGACGAGGAAGGAAAGCCCACCCAGGCCGTCGGGCAGGCCAAGCCCGTCGATGACAGCAATGCGCGGCTGACGGTCAGCTTCCTGCCGGAATACCTGCGGTGGATCCCCTTCACCAAGGGCGATTACTGGATCATCCGCCTGGCCGAGGATTACGGCATCTCGCTGGTCGGCACGCCCGACCGCAAGAACCTGTGGCTGCTTTCCCGCCGCCACGACCTGCCCCAGGCCCTGCGCGACGACTACCTGGCGACTGCCAGGGCCGAGGGCTTCGACCTGTCCGCACTGATCACGCCCGCGCAAAGCGGCAAGATGGTCGAGACCCCTCCGGCGTGAAAAGGGGGCAGGCTACAGACCTGCCATTACCTCGTTCT
>JAPSIP010000363.1 GCA_031178645.1 Paracoccus sp. (in: a-proteobacteria)
CCACGCCCCGGAAGTGCCTGGGCTACCGAACACCCATCGAAGCGTTTCGAGATGAACTGATACGACTGGAGGCACCATGACAAACCCTGCCCTGCAGGACTGGTGCATTCAGAATGGAGCCTGCACCCCGCCAGCCGAAAATATGCGCGCAGCAAGTCGGGCGGGAAGGGCGGCTGGATCACCCGGGCCGAGGAGTTCATCTTGCCCCGCTATCACCTAACCGAGGCCGAGCATCGCGAAAGGACCGCCAAATGGGCATGATCGACCGCTTCATCGGCCTGGGCCAGGGCGTCACCGCGCTTGGCAGCGCCGCCACCGGCATGGCCGAGGTCTTTACCCAGAACGCCACCCGCAAGATGGAGCTTGAGGAGGAAGCCTATGCCCGCGCCATCAACCAGCTGGGGCAAGAGTTCCAGACCGTGCGTCCCGGCTTTTTCGACAGCTTCGTCAATGGCTTGAGCCGTCTTCCCCGACCGCTTCTGGCTTTGGGGACGATGGCCCTGTTCATCTATGCCATGATCGAGCCCGAGGGCTTTGGCCTGCGCATGATGGGCCTGCAACAGGTGCCCGAACCCCTGTGGTGGCTGCTGGGCGCCATCGTCGGCTTCTACTTCGGCGCGCGAGAGGCGCATCATTTCCGCCATCGCGTCTGGCCCGCCCAACAGGTTAAGACCAGCGTCACCACGACCGAGCAGGTCGCGGTCCGCAAGCCCAACGACGACTTCGCCGACAATGCCGCCTTGCGCGACTGGGCTGCGGGCCTGCGCGAATAGGCCGCAGCCGCGCCCACGCGAAACTGATCAAGGCGACCAAGGGGGGACTTTTCCCCCCTTTGGCATGGCCCTATGCTGGACAGGCACCAAGGGATCCCGCCATGACAGCTGAATTCGGCCATTTCGCCCTGATCCTCGCCTTTGCGGTATCGCTGTTCCAGATGGTGGTGCCGATGGTCGGCGCCTCGAAGGGCTGGGGGGGCTGGATGGACAGTGCCCGTCCCGCCGCCGTGGCGCAGTTCCTGCTGGTGGGCCTGTCCTTCGCGGCGCTGACGGTAGCCTTCGTCACCTCGGACTTCTCGCTGAAGCTGGTCTACGAGAATTCGCACACGGCCAAGCCGATGCTCTACAAGATCAGCGGCGTCTGGGGGAACCACGAAGGGTCCATGCTGCTCTGGGTGCTGATCCTGGCCCTGTTCGGCGCGGCGGCCGCGGCCTTTGGCGACAACCTGCCGCCTGCGCTGCGGGCGCGGGTGCTGGCGGTGCAGGCGGCGATCGGCGCGGCCTTTTATGCCTTCATCATCTTCACCTCGAACCCATTCTTGCGGCTGGCAAGCCCGCCCTTCGACGGGCGCGACCTGAACCCGCTGCTGCAGGATCCGGGCCTGGCCTTCCATCCACCGTTCCTTTACCTGGGCTATGTGGGCCTTTCGATGGCCTTCAGCTTCGCCGTCGCCGCCCTGATCGAGGGGCGCGTGGACGCTGCCTGGGCGCGATGGGTGCGCCCCTGGACCCTGGCCGCCTGGATGTTCCTGACCATCGGCATCGCGCTTGGATCATGGTGGGCCTATTACGAGCTTGGCTGGGGCGGCTTCTGGTTCTGGGATCCGGTCGAGAACGCCAGCTTCATGCCCTGGCTGCTGGCCGCCGCGCTGCTGCATTCCGCTATCGTCGTTGAAAAGCGCGAGGCGTTGAAAAGCTGGACGATCCTGCTGGCGATCATGGCCTTCGGATTTTCCATGATCGGGACGTTCATCGTGCGATCCGGCGTCATCACATCCGTCCACAGCTTTGCCAGCGACCCGGCGCGCGGCGTGTTCATCCTGGGGATTCTGGTGGTCTTCACCGGGGGCGCGCTGACGCTTTATGCCGCGCGGGCCGGGCAAATGACCGCCAAGGGCGTCTTCGCGCCGGTGTCGCGCGAAGGGGCCCTGGTCCTGAACAACGTCCTTCTGGCGGTGTCGGCCTTCGTGGTCTTCATCGGCACGATGTGGCCCCTGATCGCCGAGATGCTGTGGGACCG
>JAPSIP010000364.1 GCA_031178645.1 Paracoccus sp. (in: a-proteobacteria)
GTGGCAGGGGCCGACATGGCCGCCTGGCTGACCGCCACACCCCGCCTGTCCGGCATCACCCTGCCCTTCGCCGAGGCCCTGCGCCCCGTCCCCGTCCTGGGTCCGCTTTATGCCGAGGTCATCTCGGGCCACACGATCCTGGTCTATGTGGCCTTCCTGATGGTGCCGCTGACCTGGTGGATCCTGTATCGCACGCGCTTCGGCCTGCGGCTGAGGGCCGTGGGCGAAAACCCGGCCTCGGTCGATACGGCAGGCGTGTCGGTCACGCGGCTGCGCTTTGCCGCCGTCGCCATCGCGGGCCTGCTTTGCGGTCTGGCAGGCGCCTATCTGGCGACGGGCCTTTCGGCGGGCTTCGTCAAGGAGATGACCGGCGGGCGCGGCTTCATCGCCCTGGCCGCGCTGATCTTCGCCAAGTGGCGGCCCTGGGGGGCGCTTGGGGCGACCTTCCTGTTCGGCCTGCTGGAAGCTGTCGCCAACCGCTATCCGAACCTGGATCTGGGCATCGTCACCGTGCCGTCGATGTTCATGAACGCGCTGCCCTATATCCTGACCGTCATCATCCTGGCAGGCTTCGTGGGCCGCGCCATCCCGCCCCGCGCCGGAGGAGAGCCATATGTCAAAGAGCGTTGAGCTTGCCCGCCTGATCCGCGACCGCGCGGGGGACCAGCCGCCGGAATATGGGCTGATCCTGGGGTCGGGCCTGGGGCACCTGGCGGGGACGGTCGATGGCGCGGCGATCCCCTATGACGACCTGCCGGGCTTTCCCCATGCCGGCGTCTCGGGCCATGTGCCGCAACTGGTGATCGGGCAGCTTGAAGGCCGCCGCGTGGCCGTCTTCGGCGGCCGGTCGCATTACTACGAATCGGGCCGTGCCGACGCGATGCGGCTGCCGCTGGAAACCCTGGCCGCCCTTGGGACGACCCGCCTGATCCTGACCAATGCGGCCGGGTCGCTGCGCCACGACATCCAGCCTGGGGAACTGATGCTGCTGGACGACCACATCGCCTTTGCCGGAACCAATCCTTTGATCGGCGAACCGACCGACGCCCGCTTCGTGCCCATGACCGATGCCCATGACGCCCGGATGCGCGCGGCCCTGGCCGATTGCGCGCGGGCCGAGGGGATCGACCTGGCCTCTGGCGTCTATTGCTGGTTTTCCGGCCCCAGTTTCGAAACACCAGCCGAGATCCGCGCCGCCAGGATCCTCGGCGCCGATGCCGTGGGCATGTCCACCGTCCCCGAAATCATCCTGGCCCGCTTCCTGGGCCTGCGCTGCGCAGCCATATCGGTCATCACGAACATGGGCGCCGGGCTTTCGGACGAATCGATCAGCCATGACCACACCAAGGCCATGGCCCCCCTTGGCGCGGCCAAGCTGGAACGCATCCTGCGCCGCTTCCTGCGCCAGGCCTAAGGCTTCTTCGTTGCAGAAATACCCCCGCCGGAGGCCTCTGCCCGTGCAGCTTGCGCCAAGGCTTCAGGTCATTCGCGCCAAGGCCGCCTCGACCTTGGCGGCCGCCGCGTCCAGATCGCGCAGATCCTCCAAGGCCACCACCCCCTTCTCGCCCGGCGCATAGCGCAGCCGGTGCTTCAGATAGCGCGGGTCGTAGTGGTCGCGCAGCAGCCCCTCGGCCAGCCCGCTCCAGTCGCCTGCCGCCACGGCTTTCCGCCACCCGCCGATCCGGTCGCCCGGATGCAATGGCGACAGCGCGTCCACGATTGCGCCCACCCGTGCAGGATCATCCACCATGTCGGCATAGCTGGCGGCGGTATAGGCCGCGCGCGCGTCCACCGGCACCTCCAGCCGCAGCCGGGGCGCGGCACAGATTGCCTGCCACATCGACTTTGGGACGGTGATGCCGCCAATGCGGCTGCTTTCAGCCTCGACCAGCACGGGCCGCGCGGGATCCAGGGCTTCCACTGCCAGGGCCAACCGGCTTTCGAACAGCTTCTGGCTGGGCTGGCCGTCAGGCCGGCCGCCGAACAGGCTGCCGCGATGATTGGCAAGAC
>JAPSIP010000365.1 GCA_031178645.1 Paracoccus sp. (in: a-proteobacteria)
CGACCATGACATCGGTCACCCGCAGCAGGGTCAGCTGCTGGCGATGCCCGCGCGTGCGCTGCGAGCTGTGCTTGCGGCGGCGCTTGACATAGGTGATGACCTTGTCGGCCTTGATCTGGTCGATGACCTCGGCCTGAACGCAGGCGCCATCCACCAGCGGCGCGCCCAGGGTCGAGCCGACCATGAGGATTTCGTTGAACTGGACCTTGTCGCCAGCCGCGGCATTCAGCTTTTCAACGCGCAGGACGTCACCCGCCTGCACCTTGTATTGCTTGCCGCCCGATTTCAGAACCGCGAACATCGCTTCGTTTCCTTCGTTTCCGCGCCCTTCGGCCCCAGATCGCTCTGGCGTTGGGGTTTCCCGCCTTCGGACTGCGCATCCCGCGCAGCGGGATGTCATTGAAAATAACATGCCGGCCAAGGGCAGTGGCCCGGCCGGTTGACGGGGATATGGCGGATCCCCTGCCCCAAGTCAAGCATTCCCGCAATGGCAATTTTCGGCGGGCTCAGGGAACCTTGGCGCGCGGCGCGCTTTCCTTCGCAGCCCTTGCCCCGGAACATACTGGAACCGATCATGCAGAGTTTCACCTGCCCCGCCTGCGACTCCCGCGTTTATTTCGAGAACCTGTTCTGCGCCTGCGGCGCCGCGCTGTTCTACGAGCCCGATGCGCGCACCATGCTGAACGAGGCCGACCCCTGCGCCAACCGCGACCCGATCCAGTGCAACTGGGTCGCCATTCCCGGCGAAACCCTGTGCCGGTCCTGCTGCATGTCCGATGTCGTTCCGGCCCTGCATATCGGGGACAACCAGCAGCTTCTGGAACGGGCGGAAAGGGCGAAGCGGTGGGTTCTGGCCAACCTGTCCAACTGGCAGTGGTTCACCGATGCGGACGGGGGAATGCGTCCGCGCTTCCAGATGCTGTCGGAAAACACCGGCGCGGGCCGGGCCGAGCAGATCATGATGGGCCATGACAATGGCGAGATCGTCATCAATATCACCGAGGCGGACGAGCTGATCCGCGTCAAGCGCCAGCAGGAACTAGGCGAACAGTATCGTTCGATGGTCGGACACTTCCGCCACGAGCTTGCCCATTTCCTGTTCGACCGGCTGACCGCCGCGCCCGGTTTCCAAGACGAGTTCCGCGCGCTGTTCGGGGACGAATCCGCCGATTACGCGGCCGCCCTGCAAGAGCATTACAACAACCCCAAGGATCCCGGAGAGGACTTCATCACGGCCTATGCCACCTCGCATCCGCACGAGGATTGGGCCGAAACCGTCGCGCATCTGCTGCACATGGTGGATTTCACCGACAGCTTCGTCAGCGCCGGCCTGATGATGAAGGGCATCCCCGCCGACTATCAGCCCTATGCCGAAGCGGACGCGGACCATCTGCTGACGATTGCGGCCGAAGTCGCCATCGCCATCAACGACATCAATCGTGCCCTGGACAATTCCGACCTGTATCCCTTCATCCTGACCCCGAAGATCCGCGAAAAGATCAAGTTCGCGCATGGCTGGATCAGCCAGCACGCCGCGCGGGGGGCCTAGCCCTCGGCCTTTTCCTCGAGCGTCAGCCACTCTTCCTCGGCGGCGACCAGGGCCTGCTGGCGTTCGGCCAGGGCCTCGGTCGCCTTCTGGAACCTGGCGGGCGCCGTCGCGAACAGGTCGGGCTGGGCCAGGAACTCGGTCAGCTTGCCGATCTCGGCCTCCAGCCGCTCGATCACGGCGGGAAGCGCGTCAAGGCGGTGGCGTTCGGTGAAGGACAGGCCGGCCTTTGCGGCTTTCGGGCGTTCTGTCGGGACATCCGCCTTGCGCGGCGCCTCGGCCAGGGCGCCGGCAGGCGCATCCGCCCCTCGCTGGGCACGGTAATCGCTCCAGCCGCCGGCATAGACGGTTGCCAGCCCGTCGCCTTCCATCGCCACGGTGGTGTCGGCCACCCGGTCGATGAAGTCGCGGTCATGGCTGACCAGCAGCACGGTGCCGTCATATTCGCCCAGCAAATCCTG
>JAPSIP010000048.1 GCA_031178645.1 Paracoccus sp. (in: a-proteobacteria)
GCGCCAGCCGCCAGTCCTGACTGGCCGCCAGGATCAGCGCGCCCAGGAAATAGATCACGACATAACTGCCGACATCCATCGCCTTCATCGCGACCTCTCGCACGGCAAGGGCGGTCTGCATCAGCCGCTGGGCGATCCGGCCCGCGAACTCGTCCTGGAAATAGCCGACCGACTGGCGCAGCAGGTATCGGTGCGCCCGCCAGCGGATGCGCTGCGGGAAATTGCCCATCAGACCCTGATACAGGACCAGCGACCCCAGCAGGTTCAGCGCCGGCAGCACCAGCAGCAGCACCAGGGCCATGAAGCCCAGCCGTGCGCCGTGCAGGTCCCAGAACTGGTCGCGCGGAGTTTGCGACAATTGGTTGATCAACTCTCCCAGCCAGCCGAACAGCATGACCTCGACAATCGCGATTAGCGACGAGGTTATGGCCAGCAGAACCAGCCAGGGAATCGCCCCCCGGCTGTAATACAGCACGAAGCGGACCAGCGACCGGGGCGGCATGTCTGGCGTCTCGGTCGGATAGGGTTCGATGCGTCGTTCAAACCACGAGAACATGGTGTCACCGGAATGTCGTGAACGGGGTCAGGCAAGGGTGCGTTTGCTGGACCCTTGGAACGCCGGTGTCAAGCGGTTGGTCTGGAACGATGCGACAGGCCGCACGTTGCAGGGAATAAACGGCTGCTTTCCCGAAAGGACACCATCATGGCGATCAAGACCCTGAACGATCTCTACCTTCACCAGCTGAAGGATCTCTATTCAGCCTGCAAGCAATCCATGGCGATCGTCACCGAGATGGGCCGCGCCGCGAAATCCCGCGAACTGTCCGAGGCCCTGATCGCCGGAAACCAGGGCATCGCACGTGGAATGGAGACCATTGCCAGCATCTGCGGGCGGCACGACACCGATCCGACCGGAGAGCATTGCCGCGGGATGGAGGGGCTGGTGGCCGAAGCCCGCAAGCACGCCATCGAGACGGACTTCGGCGACGAGGATACGCAGGACGCGGCCATCATCACCCAGTACCAGCGGCTGACGCATTACGCCATCGCGGGCTATGGCTGCGTGCGCACCTTTGCCAACCGGCTTGGCCATGACGATGACGGCGCCGCCCTTCAGGAATGCCTGGACAGCACGCGCGAAGGAGACAAGCACATGACCCGCATCGCCGAGGGCGGTGTCAACCAGGCGGCGATGGACGGCCAGTAAGGCCCGATGCGCCGCAGCCCCGGTTGCGGCGCCGACATTACAGGTGGCGCGTTTCCTTCGCCTCCTTTGCCCAGTCGTCATGCGCCCCGTCCGCATGAAACACCGGGGCCGCGACAAGGTCCTCTTCGGGCACATCGTCCAGGGCCGGGACGAAGACCATCGTGAAGCGCCCGCCAAGTTCGGCCAGGTGTCCCGTCGTCCACAGCCGCGTCCCGCAGCGCCCGCAGAAGACGTGGTGCATGTCCAGCCCGTCATCCTGCATCCGCGGCGTTTCCGCCAGGGCCTCTGCCCCCTTCAGCAGGCGCAGCCCGTCCGGATCCGGCAAAAGCATTTCCCAATATCGCATCTTGCGGCAGAACCGGCAGTTGCACCGCATGGTGCCATCGGCCAGGTCGCCGTCCGCCTCGAAGGTGACGGCGCCGCAGAAGCAGCTTCCGTGATAGGTCTTCATGACACATCTCCTGTCGGTCACGCAGGGGCATCATGCAGGCGAAAGACCCGCTGGCAATGCCTGCCAGCGGGACATTTTGTCAGACGTTGCCCGCCGCCATTTCCTTGGCGATGTGATCGGCCTGCCGGATCGCCAGGGCCACGATGGTCAGCGTCGGGTTCTCGGCCGCGCCGGTCGTGAACTGGCTGCCGTCCGAGATGAACAGGTTCGGCACGTCATGCGCCTGCCCGTTGCGGTTCACCACACCGTCCTCGGGGCGTTCCGACATGCGGTTGGTGCCCAGGTTGTGGGTCGAGGGATAGGGCGGCGTCGGCAGCGTCCGGGTCGCGCCCACCGCCTTGTAGATCGCCTGACCCTGCTTGTAGGCATGGTTGCGCATCGCGATGTCGTTCGGATGGTCGCTGAAGTTGACGTTGGCGACCTTCAGGCCGAACTTGTCCTCGGCATCGGACAGGGTGACGCGGTTGTCCGACTGCGGCATGTCCTCGCCCACGATCCACAGGCCCGCCATGTTGGCATAGCTGTCAAGCGCGGTCGTGAACTCGCGCCCCCAGCCGCCCGGATCCAGGAAGGCTGCCATGAAGGGCAGGCCTAGCGACAGGGTTTCCAGTTCGTACCCGCCGACAAACCCCCGGGACGGGTCGTGCCGGGCCTCGTCGCGTATGATGCCGGCCATGGTCGTGCCGCGCCACATCTTCACCGGCTGCTCGAAGGTCGCATAGACCGATCCCGTGGTGTGGCGCATGTAGTTGCGCCCGACTTGGCCCGAATTGTTGGCCAGCCCGTCCGGGAACATGCTGCTGTGCGAATTGAGCAGCAGGCGCGGGCTTTCGAAGCTGTTGCCCGCGACAGCAACAAGGCGCGCCTTCTGCATCTGCAGATTGCCGTCCTTGTCGAAATATTCGACCCCCGTCACCTTGCCGCTGTCGTCATGAAGGATCCGCGCCACATGGGCATGGTCCCGCACCTCGAGGTTGCCGGTCGCCTCGCCGCGCGGGATGTCGGTATAGGCGGTGGACCACTTGGCGCCCCATTTGCAGCCCTGGAAGCAGAAGCCGGTCTGCTGGCAGGCCATGCGCCCGTCATAATCGGCGCTGTTGATCGCCATGTTGCCGGTGTGGACATCCTTGTAGCCCACCGCCAGGGCGCCTTTCTCGAAGACCTTGTAGTTGTTGCTGCCCGGCAGGCGTGCGCGGCCGCCGACGCCGGTCACGCCCAGCTTGGCTTCGGCCTTGTCGTACCAGGGGGCCATTTCGGCCGCGTCCAGCGGCCAATCCAGCAGGCTTGCGCCCTCGACCGCGCCATAGTTGGACAGCGCCTTCCATTCGTGGTCCTGGAACCGCAGCGAGGCGCCGGCCCAGTGCACGCTGGTCCCGCCCACCGCCTTCACGATCCAGGCGGGCAGGCCCGAGAAATCCTTGGCCACCCGCCAGTCGCCGCTGGTCGTGCGTGGGTCGGTCCAGGCCAACTGGCCGAAGCTGTCCCATTCGTCGTTGGTGTAATCCTCGGGCAGGTAGCGCCCGCCCGCTTCCAGGGCCACGACCTTGACGCCCTTCTGCGCCAGTTCATTGGCCAGCACCCCGCCGCCCGCGCCGGTGCCTACGATGACGACCACGCTGTCGTCGGTCAGTTCGAATTTCGCTGCCTTCGCCATGGTGGATGCCCCCTACAACCAGTCGATGTCGTCAAAGCCGCGGTTGATGTAACCGCCCTGCGAGAAGGACTCGCCTTCATAGCCGAAGATCGGCCAGATATCCTTCTGGTTGTATAGCCCGGTCACCAGCCCGCCCCGGACCGTCTGGAAAAACGGGGTGTCCTGGATGGTGCGCAGGATCGCCACCCGATCATCTTCCCACCCGGCGGCAAGATAGGTGTCGAAGCCAGCCTTCTTCGCCGCCTCGTCCAGGGCGGCAATACCTTCGGCCACCATGTCCTTCTGCTCGGCCACATCATAGGACATGATCGCCACCGCATAGAAGCGGTCGCCCACCCGGTCGTGGGGATAGATGTCGCGCGCCATCTGCAGCAGCGTCGCCATCTGGTGTTCGCTGATCGCCGTCACCTCGACGGCCCAGGCGGCGTCGGGTGCCGCGATGAAGCCCGGTCCTGCCACGGCCAAGGCCCCGGCCGCCACCGCACGCGACAGAAGCGCACGGCGGGTCAGCCCCTGCTTGTTCATTCGGGTCATGTTTCCTCCTCCCCTTGTTCTGTGCGCCGGGGGTCTCCCCTCCCCCGTTGGCGCGCTATTTGTAGCGGCCGCCCCGCTGGATCACCTCGATCTGATAGCCATCGGGATCGGCGATGAAGAAGAACCGGGCGATCACCTCGCCCCCCGGCGCGAAATCAACCAGCTTGCGCGGCGCAAAGCCTTCGGAGTCCAGCCGGGCGTGCAGCGCGTCCACGTCATCCACGGTAAAGGCGATGTGTCCATAGCCGTCACCCAAGGCATAGGGCTCGGTCCGGCCCTTGTTGACGGTCAGTTCCAGTTCCGTCTCGCTTTCGCCACTGGCCAGATACACCAGCGTGAAGTCGGGAAAATCAAGGCGTTCGGCGACGGCCAGGCCAAAGCAGCGGTCATAGAATTCGACCGAGCGCGCCTCGTCCAGCACGCGGATCATGGAATGGACATATTTCGCCATGGGGTTCCCTTCGTGTCGTTCCGGGAACCAGTCTAGGGCGGGCCGGATCCGGCCGGGTAGTAACGGATTACTACAGCGCCACTTTTATTCTGCGGCGATGGCGGTGGGCGGGATGTGCTGATCCTCGCCCAGATGGATCGTGCAGGCGCAGCGCAGAAGGGAGGTGAAGTTCCGCGCTTCGCCATGCAGTTCCAGCACCTCGGCGTGCAGCTTCGAGATGAAGGCGGGTGTGGTGACGCCCTGCCGGGCGGCGATGTCGTCCAGGATGCGCCAGAACGCCCGCTCCAGCCTGATTGAGGTCGACTGACCGTTCAGCCGCAGCCTGCGGGTCACGGTTTCATAACGGTCGGGGTGCTGCCCCGCAAAGATCTGGCACATGGGCTTGATCCGGCAATTCTGACAAGGCGATTCTGCGGCATGGCAGGCTGTCGGTCAATGCAACCTTTGGTTAGCGCGGGCTGCCACCGCAGCCGCCTCCTCGAGGGGCGGCCTGGCCTTGCGACATGACGGGCTGAAACCCGGCTGGCCGGCCGCCGTAGGCGTCCTCGTACCGCCGCAGGGGCTCCGGCATCAGCCGGTCCGGCGGCGCAGCAACGGAAATGCCGCAAAGGCAATCTGCGCAACCGCGCCAAGCGCCCCTGCGGGGGTTGCAAAACCAGCGAAAAAGCCCCCTGCGCTTGCGCCAAGGGTGATGGCCAGCAGCGCCTCGGACAGCCAAAGGAAAGCCAGCGCCACTGCACCCATGACCACATGATCCCGGATGCGCCCGGAATTGGCGATCCGCCGCAGGATCGCCCCGCAGGCCAGCCAGGACAGCAGCAGCATGACGGGCAGTTCCAGGATCACGCTGGTCGTGACGCCAAGGCGCGGGACCAGCAGCGTGTTCCGCAGTACGCCCAAGGCTATGCCAAAGGCAAAGACCACTGCGAAATACGTCAATCCGGCCCTGAACATGTCGCCCCCTCATCGCAAAAGGCCGCCCCTTTTTCGGAGGCGGCCCCTTGTCTTCGTGTCGCGGCGGGGTGTTGTCCCCCGCCTGCGGCTTACTTGATGATCTTCGAGACCACGCCGGCGCCGACGGTGCGGCCGCCTTCGCGGATGGCGAAGCGCAGCTTTTCTTCCATCGCGATCGGGGCGATCAACTCGACCTCGAACTTCAGGTTGTCGCCCGGCATCACCATCTCGGTGCCTTCCGGCAGCTTGACGGTCCCGGTCACGTCCGTGGTGCGGAAGTAGAACTGCGGGCGGTAGTTGGCGAAGAACGGCGTGTGCCGGCCGCCTTCTTCCTTGGTCAGGATATAGGCCTCGGCCTCGAAGGTGGTGTGCGGGTTGACCGACTTCGGCTTGCACAGCACCTGGCCGCGCTCCACCCCGTCACGGTCGATGCCGCGCAGCAGAACGCCCACGTTGTCGCCCGCTTCCCCGCGATCCAGCAGCTTGCGGAACATCTCGACGCCCGTGCAGGTGGTCTTGCGGGTGTCGCGGATGCCCACGATCTCCAGTTCGTCGCCCACGTTGACCGCGCCGCGCTCGATCCGGCCGGTGACAACCGTGCCGCGGCCCGAGATCGAGAACACGTCCTCGATCGGCATCAGGAAGGGCTGGTCGATGGCGCGCTCGGGCGTCGGGATGTATTCGTCCACGGCGGCGATCAGCGCGCGGATCGAGTTCTCGCCGATCTCGGGATCGCGGCCTTCCATCGCGGCCAGGGCCGAGCCCTTGATGATCGGGATGTCGTCGCCCGGATAGTCGTAGGAGGACAGAAGCTCGCGCACCTCCATCTCGACCAGCTCCAGCAGTTCCTCGTCATCGACCTGGTCGACCTTGTTGAGGTAGACGACCATGTAGGGGATGCCCACCTGGCGGCCCAGAAGGATGTGCTCGCGCGTTTGCGGCATCGGGCCGTCGGCGGCGTTCACCACCAGGATCGCGCCGTCCATCTGCGCCGCGCCGGTGATCATGTTCTTCACATAGTCGGCGTGGCCCGGGCAGTCGACATGCGCATAGTGGCGCGCGTCCGATTCGTATTCCACATGCGCCGTCGAGATCGTGATCCCGCGCGCCCGCTCCTCGGGTGCCCCGTCGATCTGGTCATAAGCGCGGAATTCGCCGAAATACTTCGTGATCGCAGCCGTCAGCGTCGTCTTGCCGTGGTCAACATGGCCAATCGTGCCAATGTTGACATGCGGTTTCGTCCGTTCAAACTTTGCCTTTGCCATAGCGCAGGGCTCCTTGATTCATCGTTGTCGTGGAACGGGCGGGACTTTCGCCCCGCCCCGCCGATCAGGCGTATTTCTTCTGGATCTCGTCCGAGATGTTCTGCGGCACGGCCTCGTAATGGTCGAACAGCATCGTGAACACCGCGCGGCCCGAGGACATGGAGCGCAGGTTGTTGATGTAGCCGAACATGTTGGCCAGCGGCACGAAGGCGTCGATGACGTTCGCGTTGCCGCGGCTGTCCTGCCCGCGGACCATGCCACGACGGCTGGTCAGGTCGCCGATGATCGAGCCGGTATATTCTTCCGGCGTCACGACCTCGACCTTCATGATCGGTTCCAGCAGCTTCGCACCGGCCTTGCGCAGACCTTCACGCATCGCGGCGCGGGCCGCGATCTCGAAGGCCAGAACCGAGGAGTCGACGTCGTGGAACGCACCGTCCGTCAGCGCAACCTTGAAGTCGATCACCGGGAAGCCAGCCAGCGGGCCCGAGTCCATGACGGACTTGATGCCTTTTTCAACGCCGGGGATGTATTCCTTCGGAACCGCGCCGCCCACGATCTTGGACTCGAACGAGTAGCCCTCGCCCGGCTCGGTCGGGGTGATCGTCAGCTTCACGCGCGCGAACTGGCCGGTACCACCGGTCTGTTTCTTGTGCGTGTAGTCGATCTCGGCCTGCTGCGAGATGGTCTCGCGGTAAGCCACCTGCGGCGCACCGATGTTCGCCTCGACCTTGAACTCGCGCTTCATGCGGTCCACCAGGATGTCGAGGTGAAGTTCGCCCATCCCCTTCATGATCGTCTGGCCCGACTCGATGTCGGTCTCGACGCGGAAGGACGGATCTTCGGCCGACAGGCGCTGAAGGGCGAGGCCCATCTTTTCCTGGTCGGCTTTCGACTTCGGCTCGACGGCGATCTCGATCACCGGCTCGGGGAAGGTCATCGTTTCCAGCACGACCGGCTGCGACGGATCGCAGAGCGTGTCGCCCGTGGTGGTGTCCTTCAGACCGGCCAGCGCGATGATGTCGCCGGCAAAGGCTTCCTCGATTTCCTCGCGGTTGATCGAGTGCATCATCATCATGCGGCCGACGCGCTCGCGCTTGCCCTTGGTGGCGTTCAGCATCTGATCGCCCTTCTTCATCACGCCCGAATAGATGCGCGTGAAGGTCAGCGAGCCGACGAAGGGGTCGTTCATGATCTTGAAAGCCAGGCCCGAGAAGGGCTGGCTGTCATCGGCGCGGCGCTCGATGTTGCGCGTCTCGGTCTCGTCGCCTGGGGTGAAGCCCATATAGGCAGGCACGTCCAGCGGCGAGGGCAGGAAGTCGATGACCGAGTTCAGCAGGGGCTGCACGCCCTTGTTCTTGAACGCGGAACCGGCGGTGACCGGGAAGAAGGACAGCGACAGCGTGCCCTTGCGGATCAGGCCGCGCAGGGTCGCCTCGTCAGGCTCATTGCCTTCCAGATAGGCTTCCATCGCCGCGTCGTCCTGTTCGACGACCAGTTCGATCAGGTTCATGCGCCATTCCAGCGCCAGATCGTTCAGTTCGGCCCGGATCGGCTTGCGCACCCAGGACGCGCCCAAGTCTTCACCTTCATAGACCCATTCTTCCATCTTGATCAGGTCAATGATGCCTTCCAGCTTGTCCTCTGCGCCGATCGGCAGTGCGATCGGGCAGGGGGTGCCGCCGGTGCGGTCCTTGATCATCTTCACGCAGTTGAAGAAGTCGGCGCCGATCTTGTCCATCTTGTTGACGAAAACGATCCGCGGAACCTTGTAGCGGTCGGCCTGGCGCCAGACGGTTTCGGTCTGCGGCTCGACGCCGGCATTGGCATCCAGCAGGCAGATCGCGCCATCCAGAACGGCCAGCGAACGCTCGACCTCGATGGTGAAGTCGACGTGGCCCGGCGTGTCGATGATGTTGAAGCGGTACTTGGTGTCCGAAGTCCCTTCGGTGGTCGGGTCTTCCTGACGCTGCCAGAACGTGGTGGTCGCGGCAGACGTGATCGTGATGCCGCGCTCCTGCTCCTGCTCCATCCAGTCCATGGTCGCGGCGCCGTCATGCACTTCGCCGATCTTGTGCGACTTGCCGGTATAGTAAAGGATACGCTCGGTCGTTGTCGTCTTTCCGGCATCGATGTGGGCCATGATGCCGAAGTTGCGATAACGCTGCAGCGGATATTCGCGTGCCATGGGTTGGATCCTTTCGCCTTACCAGCGGTAGTGGCTGAACGCCTTGTTCGCGTCGGCCATCTTGTGCGTGTCTTCGCGTTTCTTGACGGCGGTGCCGCGGCCGTTCACGGCATCGGCCAGTTCGCCGGCAAGGCGTTCTTCCATCGTGTGTTCGTTGCGCTTGGCGGCGGCGGTGATCAGCCAGCGGATGGCCAAGGCCTCGCGGCGGATCGGACGAACTTCGACGGGAACCTGATAGGTGGCACCGCCAACGCGGCGCGAACGCACCTCGACGGACGGCTTTACGTTTTCCAGGGCTTCGTGGAAGACTTCG
>JAPSIP010000366.1 GCA_031178645.1 Paracoccus sp. (in: a-proteobacteria)
CGATACCGACATCATGGCCGACATGGCCTGGATGGGCGAATATCACCAGCCCGACATCGGCATCCTGTGTGCGGGCGGGCATTTCACCATGGACATGAAGCGCGCGGCCTGGGCGGCCCGCAAGTATTTCGACTTCAAGACCGTCATCCCCTGCCACTACAAGACCTTCCCCCTGCTGGAACAATCAGCCCAGGCCCTGACTGACAGCCTGCCCGGCGTGCAGGTGATCGAACCCCAGGTGATGAAGGCGATCGAGCTGTGACCTTTCAGTCCTTTGAAGACCCGGCAGTTGCAGCCGATCATCCGGCGCGGCTGGCGCAACTGCGGGCGCGACTTGCGGCGGACGGATTGGACGGCTTCATCGTCCCGCGCGCCGATGTCCACCAGGGCGAATACGTGGCCGATGCGGATGCCCGGCTGGCCTGGCTGACGGGCTTCACCGGCAGCGCGGGCTTTGCCATCGTGACCCCCGACCGCGCGGGGGTGTTCATCGACGGGCGCTATCGCGTGCAGGTCAAGGCGCAGGTGGACCCCCACCACTTCACGCCGGTGCCCTGGCCGGAAACCCGGCCCTCGGACTGGCTGCGCGAGGCCCTGCCGGCTGGCGGCCGCCTGGGCTTCGATCCCTGGCTGCACACGCGCCAGGAGATCGAGACGATGGAAAAGGCGCTGTCGGACAGCGGCATCGGCCTGATCGCGGTGGACCGGAACCCGCTGGACATCGTCTGGACCGACCGCCCCGCCCCGCCCGTCGGGAAAGCGCGCGCCCATGAAGACAGCGTGGCCGGAGAGACGGCGGCCGACAAGCGCGCCCGCCTTGCCGCACAGCTTCGCGAGGAAGGCCAGGCGGCGGCCCTGCTGACGCTGCCCGACTCGATCTCGTGGCTCTTGAACATCCGGGGCAGCGACGTGCCGAAGAACCCGATCGTGCAATCCTTCGCGGTGCTCTCGGATGACGGGCACTTGGCCCTGTTCGCGGATCCCGCCAAATTCGACGACGCCCTGCGCGCGCATCTGGGCAACCAAGTCGCAATCCTGCACCCCGAAGGGCTGGCCCCCGCGCTTCTGGATCTGGAAGGCCCGGTCCGCATCGATCCCGCCACCGCACCCGAGGCCGCCTTCCGCCTGTTGGAAAGCGCGAACACGCAGATCGCCCGCGCGCCCGACCCGGCCATCGGCCCCAAGGCCCGCAAGAACCCCGCCGAACTGGACGGGATGCGCGCGTCGCATCTGCGCGACGGCGTGGCAATGGTGCGCCTGCTGGCCTGGCTGGATGCCCAGGATCCGGCCACCCTGACCGAGATCGACGTGGTCGAGAAGCTGGAATCCCTGCGCCGCGAGGCAGGCGTTACCGATATCAGCTTCGACACGATCTGCGGCGCGGGGCCGAACGCCGCCCTTCCCCATTACCGCGTCACCCGTTCCACCAACCGCCGCCTGGCGCGGGGCGAGGTTCTGCTGATCGATTCCGGCGGGCAATACCCCGACGGCACCACCGACATCACCCGCACCTTGCCCTTGGGCGATCCGTCGCCCGATGTCGTGGCCCCCTATACGGCCGTGCTGCGCGGCATGATCGCGATCAGCCGGGCGCGCTTTCCGCAAGGCGTGGCTGGCGGCCATATCGACGCCTTGGCGCGCCAGTTCCTCTGGTCGCAGGGTCTGGATTACGACCACGGCACCGGCCACGGCGTCGGTGCGGCGCTTTGTGTCCATGAAGGTCCGGTGCGGATCAGCCGCGTCAGCACCTTGCCGCTCGACGCCGGCATGATCCTGTCCAACGAACCGGGCTACTATCGCGAAGGAGCGTTCGGCATCCGCATCGAAAACCTGATCGTGGTTTCACCGGTCGAAGCCGAACCCGGCCGCACCATGCTGGGCTTCGAGACGCTGACCCTTTGCCCCATCGACACCCGCCTGATCGACAGGGGGGCAATGTCGCGCGACGAAATCGCCTGGCTCGACGCCTAACACGCAAGGGTGCGCGACGCGCTGTCGCCGCATC
>JAPSIP010000367.1 GCA_031178645.1 Paracoccus sp. (in: a-proteobacteria)
TGAAGCCATAGGTCATCGCCGCCGTGCAGACCTGCACCGTGCCCGCGCCAAGCGCCATGAACTCGGCCGCGTCGCGCCAGGTCGTCACGCCGCCGATGCCGCTGATGGGTAGGCCGTATGTGGCGGGGTTGCGCGCGATTTCTGCCACCATGTTCAGCGCGATGGGCTTGACGGCCGGGCCGCAGTAGCCGCCATGCGCGCCCTTGCCGTCAATGGTGGGTTCGGGGGCGAACAGGTCCAGATCGACCGAGGTGATCGAGTTGATCGTGTTGATCAGGCTGACGGCATCAGCGCCGCCACGCATGGCGGCCTCGGCCGGTTTGCGGACATCGGTGATATTAGGCGTCAGCTTCACGATGCAGGGCATCCGCGAGTATTGCTTGACCCAGCGGGTCACCATCTCGATGTACTCGGGCACCTGGCCCACGGCGCTGCCCATGCCGCGTTCGGACATGCCGTGCGGGCAGCCGAAGTTCAGTTCGACCCCGTCGGCGCCGGTATCCTCGACCCGGGCCAGGATGTCGCGCCAGGATTGTTCGTCGCAGGGCACCATCAGCGAAATGACCAGGGCGCGGTCCGGATAGTCGCGCTTGACCGACTTGATCTCGCGCAGGTTCACTTCCAGCGGGCGGTCGGTGATCAGTTCGATGTTGTTGATGCCGAGCACGCGGCGGTCGGGGCCGTGGACTACGCCGTATCGGGGGCCGTTCACGTTGACGACGGGCGGGCCCTCGGCACCCAGCGTCTTCCACACCACGCCGCCCCAGCCGGCCTGGAAGGCGCGGCGGACGTTGTATTCCTTGTCCGTGGGCGGGGCGGATGCCAGCCAGAAGGGGTTCGGGGATTTGATGCCGACAAAGTCACTGCGCAAATCTGCCATGATCGTTCTCCTCAACCGGGGATTTCGACCGGGCGTCCGGTCAGGTGGGCGTCGATGTCTTCGGCGGCGTCGCGTCCTTCTGCGACCGCGGTGACGGTCAGGTCGTCGCCCCCGGCCGCGCAATCGCCCCCGGCCCAGACGCCGGGTATGCTGGTGCGGCCCGGGCCGGCCACGCCGATCTTTGCGCCATCCAGTGCAAGGTCTTGCGGCACGCCGTCCAGCCGCTGGCCGATGGCGCGGAACAACTGGTCTGCCTTCAGACGGAAGCGGTCATTGGTCAGGTGCAGCCCGCCGTCGGGATCGACGGCGGTATAGGCGAACTCGACCTCGACCACGGTGCCGTTGCCGTGGACCTTGACCGGCGCGGCATTGCAGATGATGCGGACGCCGCTGGCGGTGGCATGGTCCTGTTCGTGGCGGCTGGCGCCCATCTGCGACTGGTCGCGGCGATAGACGATGGTGACGTTTTCAGCCCCCAGCAGACGGGCCTGCACGGCCGCATCCACCGCCGTCATGCCGCCGCCGATCACCACCACGTCGCGGCCCACGGGCAGGGTGGTCAGGTCGGAGGCCTGCCGCAGGTCGCGGATGAAGCTGACCGCGTCCAGCACGTTGCGGCGTTCCTCGCCCTCGGCCCGCAGGGCGTTGACGCCGCCCAGGCCCATGCCCAGGAACACCGCGTCATATTCCGCCCGCAGCGACTCTAGCGTGATTTCCTGCCCCAGACGCTGGTTGTGGCGCAGCTCGATCCCGCCGATGCCCAGGATCCAGTCCACCTCGGCCTGCGCGAAGCCGTCCACGGCCTTATAGCTGGCAATGCCGTATTCGTTGAGCCCGCCGGGCTTGGGCTGCGCTTCGAAGATCGTGACATCGTGGCCCTTGGCGGCCAGCCGGTGCGCGCAGGCAAGGCCCGCAGGCCCCGCGCCGACAACCGCGATGCGCTTGCCGGTAGGTGCGGCGCGGCGGAACGGGTGGCCTTCCTGCGCCATCAGCCCGTCGGTGGCGAAGCGTTGCAGGGCGCCGATCTCGACCGGGTCGCCCTCGGCATCCATGCGCACGCAGGCGCCTTCACACAGGTTTTCCGTGGGGCAGACGCGGGCGCACATGCCGCCCAGGATATTGGC
>JAPSIP010000049.1 GCA_031178645.1 Paracoccus sp. (in: a-proteobacteria)
AGGGATCGTCCCACTTGCCGGTGATGCCCAGGCGCTTGAATTCCTGCCGCTGGATGTCGATCCACTCATCGGCAAAGCGGCGGCATTCCTGGCGGAACTCGACCACGTCCACGGCATCCTTGTCGCGGCCCTCGGCGCGGTATTTCTCCTCGATCTTCCACTCGATCGGCAAGCCGTGGCAATCCCAGCCGGGGACATAGCGCGCGTCGCGGCCCATCATCTGGTGGCTGCGGACGATGATGTCCTTGATGGTCTTGTTCAGCGCGTGGCCGATATGCAGGTGCCCGTTCGCGTAAGGAGGGCCGTCGTGCAGGATGAAGGGCGCGCGGCCATCGCCGCGTTCGCGCAGGCGGTCATAGATGCCGATACGTTCCCAGCGGGCCAGCCATTCGGGCTCGCGCTGCGGCAGGCCCGCGCGCATCGGAAACTCGGTCTGCGGCAGGAAAACGGTGTCACGATAATCGGGAGCGTCGGTCGTAACGGTGGTATCGGCGGCCATCGGGGCATCCTTCGAAGGCGAGGGGTTCGGACATGCAGGCGACCCGGCGGCGCGAAACCTCACGCCACCGGGTTGCTAATTCGGGGTCCGAACGCCAGAAATTCCATGCCGACCTCTATAGAAAGCCGCCCGCGTGCCTGCAACCCTGACCGATGATGCCGTGGCCCGCCGCCGCGCCGCCGTGTCGCGCTTTGTCCGCGACCGATACGGGCCGCGCGGCACGCTGCGCCTGCACCGCGCCGCGCTTGGCTGGGATCTGCTGCGCGCGCCGGTCAACGTGATGCTGTCGCCGGTCTTCCTGCTGACGAGGCTGATGGGTTGGGCGCTGCCCCGTCTGGGCCTGCGCCGCGCGGGCGCCTGGCTGTCAAGGCGCCGGGTGTTCCTGCCCTCGGACATGGGCCGGGTGATCCAGGCCGACCTGGAACACCTGGTGGCGGACCTGGACGCGAAGGGCATCGGCCCCGGGGCCCCGCCCGCCATCACCCGCCAGGCCGCCGCCACCCTAGCCGAAACCCGCAACGCCGTGTCCGAGATCACGACCTCGGCCATCGTGCTAGCCTCGGGCTGGCTGCTGTTCAACCGCGCCACGCCGGGCGTAATCTCGCTTGCCGGGCCGCTGGCCGAAATGCGCGCCCATTCGACCGCCGTCGGCGACTTCCTTCTGGGCGACCGGCTGGGACGCGCCTGGTACTGGGCATTCCCCATCGAGCTTTCGCCGTGGGAGGTGATCCTGACCGGCGTGGCGCTGGCGGTGATCGGGTCGCTGGTCACGACATTCGCGGGGCTGGTGGCCGATCCGCTGCAGGTGCTGACCGGCACGCATCGCCGCCGCATCCTGCGCCTGCTGGACCGGCTGGACCGCGCCCAGCCGGGACCGGGCCTTGAACGCGAACACCTGCTGGCGCGGGCGGGCGATTTGTCGGACGCCGCGCTGATGATCTGGCGGAACCTGCGCTAGCCGCGCCCGCGATAGCCGGCAACGCCCTGGTCCGGCAGCCACAGCCCGGCGGGCGCGGCGCCTGTCTGCCAGAAGACGTCGATGGGCATCCCGCCGCGTGGATACCAGTAACCGCCGATGCGCAGCCATTGCGGCGCAATGGCGTCCACAAGCCGCTTGCCGATGCCCACCGTGCAATCCTCGTGAAAGGCGCCGTGGTTGCGGAAGCTGCCGAGGTAAAGCTTCAGCGACTTCGATTCCACCAGCCAGTTGCCGGGGACATAGTCGATCACCAGATGCGCAAAGTCCGGCTGGCCGGTGATCGGGCACAGGCTGGTGAACTCGGGCTGGGTGAAGCGGACGGCATAGATCTCGCCCGCCTGCGGATTCGGCACGCGTTCCAGCACGGCCTGTTCGGGGCTGGCGGGCAGGTTGGTCTTGGTGCCAAGCTGGGTCAGGGCGTCGGTGTAATGGGTCATGGGAAATCCTTCCGGGCTGGCGCGCGGCGATAGCAGCCGCCGCCCTATGCGTCAAACCGCGCCTTGCGCCGGGGCCGCCGCCAGGCCACATGGGGACCAACCAACGGACCCGCCGCCATGATCCCGCCCCGCTTAGACGTCACCCCAGACCAGATCGACCGCGTCGTCGCCATCTTCTACGGCGCCGTCCGGCGGCACGAGATCCTCGGCCCGGTCTTTGCAGGCCACGTCACCGACTGGCCCGCGCACGAGGCAAAGATCGCCGCCTTCTGGCGCAACGCGATCCTTTACGAACGCAGCTATGACGGCAACCCGATGCGCGTCCACATGCAGGCGGGCGACGTGCGGGCCGACCATTTCCCAATCTGGCTGGCGCTGTTCGACGAAACCCTTCGCCGCACCCTGCCGCCTGATCCGGCACGGGCCTGGTCGTCCCTGGCGCATCGGATTGGTGCGGGGCTGCGCATGGGGGTCGAGGATATCCGTATTCGCCGCGACGCCCCGCCGCTCCTGCGCTAGCGGTTGTTCCTGTCGATCCTGGGCGGCCGGGCACGATAGGTCGGCAACCTCCACCCCAGCAGCAGGCTGCCGGCGCGCAAGGCCATGACCACCAGGCCGCAGAAGATCAGCGCCACCGGCCGGGGCGTCCCCACCCCGATCAGTACCACGGCCACGACCGCCCCGCCAAAGGCGGCGGTGACATACAACTCGCCCTGCTTCAGCACCATCGGCAACTCGTTGCCCACGACATCGCGGATCAGCCCACCGAAGGTGCCGGTGACGACTCCCATCGCCACCACCACGACCGGGCTGACCCCCGCCTGCAGCGCGATCCCCGCGCCCGCCGGCACGGCCACCGCCAGGGCAAAGGCGTCCAGCCAGACGATTAGCCGATAGCGGCTTTCGAACAGATGCGCGGTGAAGAACACCAGCACTGCCGCGCCCGAGGTCAGCAGGATCAGTTCCGGCTGGCCCACCCAGAAGACCGCGTCGCGGTTCAGGATCAGATCGCGCACGGTGCCCCCGCCGATGCCGGTCAGGGTGGCGAAGAAGATGAAGCCCACCAGATCAAGCTGCGCCCGGCTGGCCACCAGGGCGCCGGTCAGCGCAAAGACCAGCACCGCCGCGTAATCCAGCAGCGGAACCAGAAGGCCGGGCGTCACCCCGCCACCTTCGCGGGCTTGAAGGGCGCCATGCCGCCCCGCGCCAGTTCATCGGCGCGCTCATTCTCGGGGTGGCCCGCATGGCCCTTGATCCAGGCCCAGGTGACGGTGTGGCGGCGCTGCGCCTCGTCCAGGCGCTGCCACAATTCGACATTCTTGACGGGCTTCCGGTCGGCGGTCTTCCAGCCGTTCTTCTTCCAGCCATGGATCCACTGGGTCACGCCGTTCTTCACATAGGCGCTGTCGGTGGTGATGGTGATCGCCGATGGCCGCGCCAGAACCTCAAGGGCCGAGATCGCGGCCATCAGTTCCATCCGGTTGTTGGTGGTCAGCGCCTCGCCCCCGGCAAGCTCGCGCTCCTTGACGACCGTGCCGCCATCCATGGCGCGCATCAGGACGCCCCAGCCCCCGGGGCCGGGATTGCCGCTGCAAGCGCCGTCCGTCCAGGCGAAAAGTTCAGTCATCCAGCCCCACATATCCCGGCAATCCAGCAACGCGGCCAAGCCATGCGCTGACGGCGGGAAAGCGCGCCATGTCGAAGCCACCCCGCTCGCCCGCCGTGTGCGAATAGGCGTAAAGGCAGATCCCGGCCAGGGTCGCCCCCTCGCCCACCAGCCATTCGCGCCCAGACAGCCGGTCCTCCATCACCTGCAACAGGGCATGGCCGCTGTCCAGCAGCGCGGCCAGTCGGTCAGGCGTGGCCTGCGCACGCCGATGCGGATAGGTCAGCAAGGCGGCCCGGACGGCGATCACCCCCTCATGCTGGTTCTGTTCCCAGAACATCCAGGACAGAATCTCGGCCCGCACGAAGGGATCGGCAGGCACAAAGCCCGTCCCATCGCCCAGCCAGCACAGGATCGCATTCGATTCGGGCAGCAGCCGGCCGTCGTCCAGTTCCAGCACCGGCGCCTTGCCGAAGGGCAGCCGACCACGGGCCTTGGCCCCCTCCAATGCCTCGGTCAGATATTCGACGTCGATGGTCTCGACCGCGCGTCCCAGCAGCGCCAGCAGCAGCCGCACCTTGTCGCTGTTGCCCGACGTGGGAATGTAATAAACCCGCATCCCTGGCATCTCTTGTGTCCAAATATCCTCGGGGGGTCCGGGGGGGCGAAGCGCCCCCGGCTGGCACGTCAGGCGGTTTCCCGCAGGACCTTCGGCACCTTGAATTCCACATTCTCCTGCGCGGTCTCGACGATCTCGACCGTCACGTCATAGCGGGCGCGGAAGGCGTCGATCACCTCGTTCACCAGAACCTCCGGGGCGCTTGCGCCTGCAGTGACGCCCACGGCCGCAGCCCCGTCCATGGCGCGCCAGTCGATCTGGTCGGCCCGCATCACCAGCTGCGAATAGGCGCAGCCCGCCGCCCGCCCGACCTCGACCAGGCGCTTGGAGTTCGAGGAGTTCGGCGCCCCGATCACCAGAAGCGCATCGATCTTGTGCGCGATCGCCTTGACCGCAGCCTGGCGGTTGGTGGTGGCATAGCAGATGTCTTCCTTGGCCGGACCTGCAATGGCCGGAAACCGCGCCTGCAAGGCCGCCACGATTTCCGCGGTGTCATCGACCGACAGGGTGGTCTGGGTGATGAAGGCCAGCCTTTCGGGATCGCGGGGGGCAATGGTCGCCACATCCTCGACCGTCTCGACCAGGATCACCTCGCCTTTGGGCAACTGGCCCATCGTGCCCAGCACCTCGGGGTGGCCGGCATGGCCGATCATCACCATCTGCAGCCCCTCGGCATGGTGACGGGCAGCCTCGTTATGGACCTTGGTGACCAGCGGGCAGGTCGCGTCCACATGGATCATGTTGCGCCGCCGCGCCTCGGCGGGCACGGCCTTAGGCACGCCGTGCGCGGAAAAGATCACCGGGCGGTCGTCGGGCACGTCGTCCAGTTCCTCGACAAAGACCGCGCCCTGGTCGCGCAGGCCGTCCACCACGAACTTGTTGTGGACGATCTCGTGGCGGACATAGACGGGGGCGCCCCATTTCTGCAGCGCCAGTTCCACGATCTTGATGGCGCGGTCCACGCCCGCGCAAAAGCCGCGCGGGGCGGCAAGATACAGCATCAGGGGGGGCTTCGCGTGTTCCATGCCCCCGAGGTAGCGCGCCGGGGCCGCTTCGTCCAGCGGCAAGCCCGTCACAAACCGGCCAGGGCCAGCAGCCCCGCCACGTCCAGGTGCGACTCGAGGTGGCCTGCCAGGTCGTCCAGCACCTGATCCACCCCGGCCTCGTATCCTGGCCGGGACGGTGCGCCGAACTGCGCCAGCCAGGCGGCGCGAAAGCCGTCGTCGGCAAACAGCCCGTGCAGATAGGTGCCCGCGATGCGCCCGTCGCGGCTGACCGCGCCATCGGGACCGGGAAGATGGGCAAAGGGCCGCGCGCAGTCGGGGCCGGTGGTGCGGCCCATATGGATCTCATAGCCCGTGACCGCCTGCCCAAGCGCCGCGCCCGTCACGCGTTCCAACCGCTTCTCGGGCGCCATCACCGTTTCCACGTCCAGAAGGCCAAGGCCCGCGACCTCTCCGGCCAGTCCGTCGCTGCCCAGGGGATCGCGCACCACCCGGCCCAGCATCTGGAAGCCGCCGCAGAGACCCAGCACATGCCCGCCCCGCCGGACATGGGCGGCAAGGTCGATGTCCCAGCCCTGCGCCCGCAGGAAGGCCAGGTCGCCCCCCGTGGATTTCGTGCCGGGGATCACCACCACGTCGGCATCGCCGGGAATCGCACGCCCCGGACCCAGCATAGTCAGGCGCAAGCCCGGTTCCGCCGCCAGCGGATCCAGATCGTCGAAGTTGGCGATCCGCGACAGGCACAGGCAGACCACATGCAGCCCCTGCCCGGCCGAGGCCCGCAGGTCCACCGCATCCTCGGACGGCAGGCGGTGCGCGCCCCCAAACCAGGGCAGGACGCCAAAGCCGGGCCAGCCGGTCGCCTGTTCGATCATCCAATAGCCATCGTCGAACAGCCGCAGATCGCCGCGGAACTTGTTGACCAGGAACCCCCGGATCATGGCGGCATCGTCCGCGTCCAGAACGGCCTTCGTACCCACGATCTGCGCGATCACCCCGCCTCGGTCGATGTCGCCCGCCAGAACCACCGGCACACCCGCCGCGCGGGCAAAGCCCATGTTGGCGATGTCGCGCGGGCGCAGGTTCACCTCGGCCGGGCTGCCCGCGCCCTCGACGATCACCAGGCCATGCGCGACGGACAGGCGGGCGAAACTGTCCAGAACGCCGGCCATCAGGCGCGGGCGCAGGGCGGCGTAATCACGCGCCTCGGCGCGGGCGATGGCGCGGCCCTGAAGGATCACCTGCGCGCCGGTATCGGTTTCGGGCTTCAGCAGCACCGGGTTCATGTCGGCCAATGGTTCCAGACCGCAGGCCCGTGCCTGCAAGGCCTGCGCCCGGCCGATTTCCCCGCCATCGGCGGTCACGGCGGCGTTGTTCGACATGTTCTGCGGCTTGAAGGGCGCGACCGACAGGCCCCGGTTGCGCGCGGCGCGGCACAGGCCCGCCACCAGCAGCGACTTTCCGACATTCGATCCGGTGCCCTGGATCATCAGCGCGGGCATGGGTTTACTCTGCTTGCCATCATCCCCCCGGATGACTAGATAGGCGCGTCCGAAAGCGAAAGGCCGAAAGCCGTGGAAAACGTCGTCCTGACCATCCATCTGATCCTTGCCGTGCTGCTCACCGGCGTGGTGCTGCTGCAACGATCCGAGGGTGGCGGGCTTGGCATGGGCGGCGGCGGTGGCGGTGTCATGACCGGCCGGCAGGCCGCGAACGCCCTGACCCGGCTGACCTGGATCTTCGGCATCGCCTTGTTCGTGACCTCGATCGCGCTGACGATCATCGCGGCGCGGCAGGTGTCCAACAGCTCGATCATGGACCAATTGGGCGTGCCCGCAGGACGCCAGGAATCGACGCTGCCGGCGGCGCCGGCCTATGTTCCGCCGCCTTCGACCGGCACGGCGGGCGACCCCCTGACCCCGCCCGCGCCCGATGCGCCAGCGGCTGACACCGCCGCACCCGAGGCAGCGGCCCCCGCGGTCGAACCCGTGGCCCCGCCCGCAGCGGAACCTGCCGCCGAACCCGCGGCAACCCAGCCTGCGACGCCCGCACCGGCCGAGGTCGAGGCCCCTGCGGCGGCAGCACCCGCCGCCCCGGCCCCGGCACCCGCCGCCCCGGCAGAAGCCCCGGCGAACTAAGGCATACAATCGCTTGGGGCGGGACTTCCCGCCCCCACATCAGCTTGCGGTCCATTGCGGCCACGGGGCGAATCGGCTATATCTCAAGTCCCGTGATGCTGGTCACAATGTGACCCGCAGCCATTCAGAATTTGCGAAATCACGCTTGCAAGAATCACGGGGGCCTTCATGGCGCGTTACATCTTCATCACCGGCGGCGTCGTGTCCTCGCTCGGCAAGGGCCTGGCATCGGCGGCACTGGGCGCGCTGCTGCAGGCACGGGGCTTTACCGTGCGGCTGCGCAAGCTGGACCCCTATCTGAACGTCGATCCCGGCACCATGTCGCCCTTTGAACATGGCGAGGTCTTCGTGACCGATGACGGCGCGGAAACCGACCTGGACCTGGGCCATTACGAACGCTTCACCGGCGTCAGCGCGCGCCGCACCGACAGCGTGTCCTCGGGCCGCATCTATTCCAACGTTCTGGAAAAGGAACGGCGCGGCGAATACCTGGGCAAGACCATCCAGGTGATCCCCCACGTCACGAACGAGATCAAGGACTTCCTGGCCGTCGGCGATGACGAGGTCGATTTCATGCTGTGCGAGATCGGCGGCACTGTCGGCGATATCGAGGGCCTGCCTTTCTTCGAGGCGATCCGCCAGTTCATCCACGAACGCCCGCGCGGCCAGTGCATCCTGATGCACCTGACGCTGCTGCCCTATCTGGCTGCCAGCGGCGAGTTGAAGACCAAGCCCACCCAGCACAGCGTCAAGGAACTGCAATCCATCGGCCTCGCGCCCGACGTGCTGGTCTGTCGCAGCGAACATCCGATCCCCGAAAAGGAACGCGCCAAGATCGCGCTGTTCTGCAACGTCCGTCCCGATGCCGTGATCCCCGCCTATGACCTGAAGACCATCTACGAGGCACCGCTGGCCTATCACCGCGCCGGCCTGGACCGCGCCGTTCTGGACGCCTTCCAGATCAGCCCCGCCCCGCGTCCCGACCTGTCGAAATGGGAAGACGTAATGGACCGGCTGGACAATGCCGAGGGCCAGGTGAACATCGCGGTCGTCGGGAAATATACCCAGCTTGAGGACGCCTATAAGTCCATCGCCGAGGCGCTGACCCATGGCGGCATGGCCAACCGCGTCCGCGTCAAGGCCGACTGGGTGGACAGCGAGAAACTGGAAGGCGAAGGCGCGCATCTGCTGGACGGATACCACGGCATCATCGTGCCCGGCGGCTTTGGCGAGCGCGGGACCGAGGGGATGCTGGCCGCTGCGAAATATGCGCGGGAAAAGAAGGTGCCCTATCTGGGCATCTGCCTGGGAATGCAGATGGCGGTGATCGAGGCCGCACGCAACTTGGCCGGAATGCCCGACGCCGGATCCGAGGAGTTCGACCACGAGGCGGGAAAGACGCGCTTTACGCCGGTGGTCTATCACCTCAAGGAATGGGTGCAGGGCAACTATACGGTGCAGCGCAAGGTGACGGATGACAAGGGCGGCACCATGCGCCTTGGCGCCTATACCGCCATCCTGTCGCCCGACTCGAAGATCAGCGAAGTCTATGGCGGCGCGGTCGAGATCGAGGACCGCCACCGCCACCGCTACGAGGTGGACGCGACCTATCGTGCGCAACTGGAACAGGCGGGCTTGTGCTTTTCGGGCATGTCGCCCGATGGCAAGCTGCCCGAGGTGATCGAATATTCCGACCACCCCTGGTTCATCGGCGTCCAGTCCCACC
>JAPSIP010000368.1 GCA_031178645.1 Paracoccus sp. (in: a-proteobacteria)
GCACCGGGTCCGCGGCGGGTCCGTCGCCCAGATGCTGAACGGGGACGAAACCGCCGGTGGCCAGGCGGGCAAAGCGACCCTCGACCCCCGTGACGGACAGGCGCGCGCCGATGGACAGGCTGGCCACTTCCCGCTGCTTCATGTCGGGTGCGGGATAGACATGGGTGGCGGGTGCGGTGACGCGGTGGGTGATCGGCGGCAGGTCCTGGCCCAGTGACGACACGGGCAGCCAGCCGCAATAGCCGTCAAGGGATGCCTGGACGAAGCACCAGTCGCCCTGCGTCTCGATCACCGTCACGTCGGCGCCGAAATTGACCTGCCGGTCGCGGCGGCCGTCGGGTGCGGTCATCAGGTCGGCCAGCGGCACGGTCAGCCGCGCGGCATGGCCCGGTGTATAGGCGGGGCGTTCGATCACACCTGCCAGGCATTCCAGCGCAATGCGGTCGGTGGCGGGGGTGAGGCGGCGGTCCAGCGTCATGCGAGGATCCGTGGCAGGGCGGCCAGGATGGCGCGCGCGCCTTGGCCCACGCCCCCTTTGGGACGGCCGGGGGCCAGGACCGGCTGCCAGCCATAGATGTCCATGTGGACATAGCGCCCGGCACCTTGGGCAAAGCGGCGCAGGAACAGCGCCGCCGTGATCGACCCCGCCATCCCGCCCGAAGGGGCGTTGTCCAGATCCGCGATGGGCGGCTCGATCTGCGATTCGTAGCCGTCCCAAAAGGGCATCCGCCACAGGGGATCGCGCACCTCCCTTGAGGCGCGGGACAAGGCATCCGCCGTGGCCTTGTCGTCGCAGTAGAAGGGCGGCAGATCGGGCCCAAGCGCCACCCGCGCCGCCCCGGTCAGCGTCGCCAGCGAGATCATCAGGTCGGGCGTCTCCTCGGCCCCAAGGGTCAGCGCATCGGCTAGGATCAGGCGGCCTTCGGCATCGGTGTTGTTCACCTCGACCGTCAGGCCCTTGCGGCTGGTCAGCACGTCGCCCGGGCGGAAGGCATTGCCCGACACGCTGTTTTCGACCACAGGCAGCAGCACGCGGATCCGCATCCGGTCCGCCGCGCCGGTCAGGGCCAGCATCTTCAGAAGCCCAAGCGCCGTCGCCGCGCCGCCCATGTCCTTCTTCATCAGCAGCATGGAGGCCGAGGGCTTGATGTCCAGACCGCCCGTGTCGAAGCAGACCCCCTTGCCGACGATGGTCAGCCGCGGCCCGGTGTCGCCCAGCCGGATGTCGATCAGGCGCGGGGCCTGTTCGGCGGCGCGGCCCACGGCATGGATCATCGGCAGGTTCGCCGCCAGCAGATCCGCGCCTGTCGTGACGGCGACGCTGGCGCCCGCTTCGCTGGCCAGGGCACGGGCGGCGGCTTCCAGGGCGTCGGGGCCCATGTCATTGGCCGGAGTGTTGATCAGGTCGCGGGTCAGGAACTCTCCCGCCGCCTGGGCGCGGATCCGGGGGGCATCAATGCCTTCGGGGCAGATAAACCGCGCGCCATCATAGGGCGTGCCCTTGTATCGGGTGAAGCGGTACTGGCCCAGAAGCAGCGCAAGCGCCGCCTCGTCCCCGTCCAGGCCTTCGGGCAGGACCGGGCGCCAGACCCCCTGGGGCAGTGCGGTGGCATGGGCCAGGGCAAAGCGGTAGCGGCCGGCCTGCGAACGGTCGCCCAGGCCCAGCAAGGCGCCGGTCAAGCCGCCGGACGGACTTGGCAGCAGGCAGATTTCCCCCAGCTTGCCCGAAAAGCCGCTGGCCGCGGGCCAGGGGCCGGCCTGTTCGGCCAGCGGATCGCCCTTCCAGACCGCCCAGAGCGGCAGGGCATCGGGGGTATCGGGCGCGAAATCGGGGGTCATGGCATGTCCTTGATCTGTCGGCGCGAGATTACAGGCTGGATGCGCCCCCGCAACCCCGGGCTCAGGCCAACTGGCTGCGGTCCCAGATCGCCGTCAGCGAACGGTTTCCCACCCGCATCAGCCGCGCATGGACCGCAGCCAGTTGGCCTGAGC
>JAPSIP010000369.1 GCA_031178645.1 Paracoccus sp. (in: a-proteobacteria)
CCCGCGCCCGTGCGGCCGAGGCATTGGACCAGGCCCTGCAATCCCATGCCGCCGAACAGGCCCGCGAAAAGGCCACGCTCGAGTCCATCCTGGCCGAGTTCGGTGCCGGCGCGGTCATGACCGATGCGCAGGGGCGGGTGATCTTCTACAACGCCAGTGCGGCAGGCCTGCTTCCGGGGCTGGCGCTTGATCGCCCGCTGGACCGGCACCTGAACGGGGCGGCCTTGCAGGCGGCCCAGGCTCGACTGGATGCGGGCGCCCCGGCGACGGATCTGTCCTGGATGACCGGAGGGGGTGCGAAGCTTACGGGCCGATTGCGCAGGATCGACCAGGGCCTGCTGCTGACGATGCGCCAGCCGCTGCCGGACAGTCCCGCCCCCCGCGCGACGCTCGAGGCGCTGCGCCGTCATGCCGCCACGCTGGTGCCGCTGCTGGATGCGCTGGAAGGCCCCATTCCGCCGTCCCTGGCGAAGGTGCTTCGGGCCGAAGGCCAAGGTCTGGCCGCAACAACGCGCAGGCTGTCCCAGATCCTGGCCGACGACGCCCCGTCGGGTCTGGCGGGGCTTGAGGAACTGACGGCGGGCCTTGCCCATGCCGGTCCTCTTCCGTCGCTTGTCTTTCGGGCCGAGGCCGGGCCGCTGAATGCGCTGCTGGTGTTTCTGGACGGGCAACTGCGCGCGGAAGGGCTGGAGCCTCGGGTTTCGGTTCGCCCGGATGTGCTGGAAGGGATGCAGCTTGTTCTGGAATGGCAAGGGGCGGCGGTTCCCGTTGACCAACTCGAGGCTTGGCTTGCCAAGGCACCCGATCCCGGGCAGCCCGACCTGACCGGGGCCGAGGTCCTGGCCACGCATGGCACGGCGATATGGCCCGAAGCCTACGACAAGATGGCGCGGCTGGTCCTGCCGCTGGCGCGGGCCGAGGCTGCGGCGGAAGGGCGGGGCGTGACCTATGACTTTGCCCTTGCGGGCCGCGCCCTTTCGTCCTCCCGCCTGGCGGACCTGACCTGCGTGGTCTTCGACACTGAAACCACCGGCCTGACCGACGGCGACCGGATCGTGCAGATCGCGGGTCTCAGGCTGGCGCGCGGGCGGATGACCGGCGAACGCTTCGACACGCTGGTCGATCCGGGCCGGCCGGTCCCGCCGGCTTCCACCGCGATCCACGGCATCACGGACGGGATGCTGCGCGGCGCGCCCGACCTTGCCGCCGCCCTCACCGCATTCCGGCATTTCAGCGAAGGCAGCGTGCTGATCGCCCATAATGCGCCCTTCGACATGGGCTTCCTGCGCCGGGCGGAAACAGAAACCGGCGTCCGGTTCGACAACCGGGTGCTGGACACGGTGCTGCTGTCGGCGATGGTCTGGGGCCAGTCCGCCGATCACACGCTGGACGGCCTGGCGGGTCGCCTGGGGATCCAGATCCCGCCCGAAGACCGGCACACGGCAATGGGCGATGCCATCGCCACGGCCGAAGCCTTCCTGCGGTTGATCCCGGCACTGGAGGCAAAGGGCATCGAACGGTTCGAGGATGCCGTGGCCGAGGCCCGCCGCCACCGCCGCCTGATCGGCGACGCGAATCTGCCGCATTGAAGGGATGTCCTGGTCATCAGCACGCAGGGGGGATGCGACATGACAGTATCCGGGCGCAGGTTCCCCTCATGGCTCGGTCCCGTGGCCGTGGTATCGATCGCGCAGCTATTCGGCACCTCGCTGTGGTTCAGCGCGAACAGCGCAGCCGACGGATTGGTCGATGCCTGGGGGGCAGGCGCCTCGGCCATCGGGTGGCTGACGAATGCGGTGCAGGGCGGGTTCATCCTGGGGACGCTGGGGATGTCGCTTCTGGGTCTTGCGGACCGCTTTCGCGCCAGCACCATCTTTGTCTTCTCGGCCGTGGCAGGCGCGCTGTTCAACCTGGGCTTCGCATGGCTGGCCCAGGACGTTGTTTCCGGCAGCGTCTTTCGCTTTCTGGTCGGGCTTAGCCTGGCGGGGATC
>JAPSIP010000050.1 GCA_031178645.1 Paracoccus sp. (in: a-proteobacteria)
ACCGGACGCCGTCAAGGTGATGCGGGCCTGCAATGTCGACCTGGACGAACTGCGCAAGCTGCTGATCGACTTCATCGAAGACGATCTGTCCACGCTGATCACCGACGTGGAAGGGTCCGAGGCCGTGCCGACCGCCGCCTTCCAGCGGGTGATCCAGCGTGCCGCCATCCATGTCCAAAGCTCGGGCCGGCAAGAGGTCACGGGCGCCAATGTGCTGGTCGCGATCTTTGCCGAACGCGAATCCAACGCGGCCTTCTTCCTGCAGGAAATGGACATGACTCGCTATGACGCGGTCAACTTCATCGCGCATGGCGTGGCGAAGAACCCCTCCTTCAACGAGAACCGCAAGGTCGTGGGGTCGGACGAACCCGAACAGAAACAGGCCGAGGCCGCGCCCGAAGCCAAGGACGAAACCGCCCTTGGCAAGTATTGCGTGGACCTGAACGCCAAGTCCAAGAAGGGCGACATCGACCCGCTCATCGGCCGCGAGGCCGAGGTCGAGCGGGCGATCCAGGTCCTTTGCCGCCGCCGCAAGAACAACCCGCTGCTGGTGGGCGATCCCGGCGTGGGCAAGACCGCCATCGCCGAGGGTTTGGCGCTGAAGATTACGCGGGGCGAAACCCCCGACGTGCTGGCCGGTGCGACGATCTTCTCGCTCGACATGGGCGCGCTTCTGGCGGGAACCCGCTATCGCGGCGATTTCGAGGAACGGCTGAAGGCCGTCGTGAAGGAGCTTGAGAACCACCCGGACGCGATCCTCTTCATCGACGAGATTCACACCGTCATCGGCGCGGGTGCGACCTCGGGCGGGGCGATGGATGCCTCGAACCTGCTGAAGCCCGCGCTGTCGGGCGGCAAGCTGCGCTGCATGGGATCGACCACGTATAAAGAGTTCCGCCAGCATTTCGAAAAGGACCGCGCCCTGTCGCGCCGGTTCCAGAAGATCGACGTGAACGAGCCCAATGTGGCCGACACGATCAAGATCCTGATGGGGCTGAAGCCGTCCTTCGAAAAGCACCACGACCTGCGCTACACCAATGACGCGATCAAGTCGGCGGTGGAACTGGCCAGCCGCTATATCAACGATCGCAAGCTGCCCGACAGCGCCATAGACGTCATCGACGAGGCTGGCGCGGCGCAGCACCTGGTCAGCGAAAGCAAGCGGCGCAAGACAATCAGCCCGAAGGAGATCGAGGCCGTCGTGGCCAAGATCGCCCGCATCCCGCCGAAGAACGTCAGCAAGGATGACGCCGAGGTTCTGCGCGACCTGGAAACGACCCTAAAGCGCGTGGTCTTCGGCCAGGACGCGGCGATCACCGCGCTGTCTTCCGCGATCAAGCTGGCGCGGGCGGGGCTACGCGAACCCGAAAAGCCTATCGGCAACTATCTGTTCGCCGGGCCGACCGGGGTGGGCAAGACCGAGGTTGCCAAGCAGTTGGCTTCCAGCCTTGGCGTCGAACTGATCCGCTTCGACATGTCGGAATACATGGAGAAGCACGCGGTTTCCCGCCTCATCGGCGCGCCTCCGGGCTATGTCGGCTTTGACCAGGGCGGGATGCTGACCGACGGCGTGGACCAGCATCCGCATTGCGTGCTGCTGCTGGACGAGATCGAGAAGGCGCACCCAGATGTCTACAACATCCTGTTGCAGGTGATGGACCACGGGAAACTGACCGACCATAACGGCCGCCAGGTGGATTTCCGCAACGTGATCCTGATCATGACCTCGAACGCGGGCGCGTCCGACATGCAGAAGGCCGCGATCGGTTTCGGCCGGGACAAGCGCGAGGGCGAGGATACCGCCGCCATCGAGCGGACCTTCACGCCCGAGTTCCGCAACCGCCTGGACGCGATCATCAGCTTTGCCGCGCTGTCGCGCGACGTGGTGGTCCATGTGGTCGAGAAGTTCGTGCTGCAACTGGAAGCGCAGCTTATGGACCGCAACGTCCATATTGAACTGACCCCGGAAGCCGCCGACTGGCTGGCGGAAAAGGGTTACGACGACAAGATGGGCGCCCGTCCCCTGGGCCGCGTGATCCAGGAGCACATCAAGAAGCCGCTGGCCGAGGAACTGCTGTTCGGCCGGCTGACCAAGGGCGGCGTGGTCCGCGTGAAGATCGAGGACGACAAGCCCGCCTTCGACATCACCGGCCCCGATGCCCCGCGGATCGGCAAGTCCAAAACGCCGCTGCTGACCGCCGAGTGATTGGTCTGACAAGAACAAAGCCCCGCCCGACCCGGTCCCGGCGGGGCTTTTCTTTTGCGGCGGGCGGCAAGCCGAAGGCTTGGCGTTTCCGGGCCCCTCGACGGGCGTCGGAAACGCTGCCTCCTAGACCAGCCTCGCCGGGGTCAACCCGCGTAGGGCATTGCCCATGAAGATCTCTCCGTCGTGCAGGTCGTCGGGCATCAGCCGTGCCTCTTCGGCCCGGCCCGCCTCGATCAGCGACCGGCGCAGTACACCGGGCAGCAGGCCGCAGGACAGCGGCGGTGTCAGCAGCCGGTCGCCACGCCGCAGGAACAGGCTGGTGATCGTGCCCTCGCAGACCTCGCCGCGTTCATTCAGCAGGATCGCCTCGTCCACCCCGGCGGAAAGGCCTGCGCGCGCGCGGTCATAGACCGTCCGGTGTGATGTCTTGATCCGCAGCCAGGGATCCCCGCTGTTCAGCCGCAGGTCCGAGACGACGACGCCCCAAGAATCCGGGTTCGGCGGCAAGGGATGATGCGTCACGGCGACTTGACCCGCTGCATCAATCGCCAGCCGTGCCCGTAGCGCCTGCCCCTGCGGCAGCCCTGCCAAGGTTTCCAGCACTTGTGCTTCCTCAAAGAGAAAGCCAACCGCGGCGCAACCCGCCCGCAGCCGGTCCAGATGCAGCGGCCACAAAACGATCCGTCCATCCGGTTCGGCCCGCATGGTTTCGAAGACGGTCAGCCCCTCGGGGACAGGTCCAGGAATGCGGCCTTGCACAGTGCTTCCTCCCATTCTGAACCGGCGCGGCTGTCATGGGTGATGCCGCCGCCGACATTCAGCCTCAGCCGGTCCGGTGCCTCGAGCAGTGGCGAGCGAATTGCAACTGAGAAGCGCATCGGCCCCGCCGGGTCCATCCAGCCAATTGCGCCGCAATAGACCCCGCGCGGCGCCTGTTCCAGTTCAGCGATGATCTCCATCGCCCGGATCTTCGGCGCCCCCGTAATCGAGCCGCAGGGAAAGATCGCCCGCAGGATCTCGGCCAGCCGGACGCCCGGCGCAAGCAGCCCCGTCACGGTCGAGACCATCTGGTGGACGGTCGCATAGGTCTCGACATGGAACAGCTTCGGCACGCGGACGCTGCCGGGCAGGCAGATGCGCGACAGGTCGTTGCGCAGCAGGTCCACGATCATCAGATTTTCGGCCCGGTTCTTCTCGGAGGTCGAAAGGCCACGGGCATTGCCCTCGTCTTCGGCGGGATCAGAGGACCGCGCTGCGGTGCCCTTCATCGGGCGCGTCTCGATCTGCCCTTCGGCATCGAGGGCGAAGAACAGCTCGGGGCTGCGCGACAGCACGACCGGCCCGCCCAGATCGACAAAGGCCCCCTCTCCCACCGGCTGGCGCGCGGCAAGGGCCGCATAGATCGCCAGCGGATCGCCGTGGACCTGGGCCAGCATCGGGAAGGTCAGGTTGATCTGGTAGCAGTCGCCCGCCGCGATATAGGCCCGCACCGCGTCGATGGCCGCGTCATAACGCGTCCGCGACCACAGCGGCGTTGCGGCGCCGATGCGGACGTCTGTGGGGTCAGGCAAGGCGGGCGCAGGGCGCGGACGGTCGAAGACGCCTATCAGGATCAGCGGGCAGTCCCGTTCGGCAGGCATCAGCGGTGCAAGCTTGGGCGTCAGCGCATGGCCCAGTTCGTAGGACAGGTAGCCCGCGACCCACAGGCCCTGCGCCCGCGCGGCCTCGATCGCCAGCAGCGCCGGCCCGATGCCGGCCGGGCTGTCGGCGCGGATCACCATGCGCGGCGCCGCGAACAGCGTGCCGCCCGGCAGCGGCCCACGATCGAACCGGACCTGTCCCGTCACTTTGCGGCCTTGGCCTTGGTGGCCAGATCGCGGGCGACGGCGAAGGCGCCCTTGATCCGGTCCGCGTCGGATTTCCAGTCGTCCGCGACGAAGATCTTGTTGCCCGTGATCTTTGCCCGCACCCGATTGTCGTTCATGAACTCGACCAGGCCGGCTGGGTTCGGGAACTTGTCCATGTGGAACTGCACCGTCGCCCCCTTCGGCCCCGCGTCCAGGCGCGAGATGTTCGCGCGCTTCGCCATCGCCTTGATGCGGATCACCAGCAGCAGGGTGTTCACCTCTCGCGGCAGGGGGCCGAAGCGGTCGATCAGCTCGGCGGCAAAACCCTCCAACTCGACCTTGGTGGTCAGGCCGGACAGGCGGCGATAAAGGCCAAGGCGAACGTCAAGGTCGGGGATAAAGCTTTCCGGGATCGTGACCGGCACTCCCAGGTTCAACTGCGGCGCCCATTCGTCCTCGGGCGTGCCCTCGATCTCGCCGGATTTCAGCTTGGCGATCGTTTCCTCCAGCATCTGCTGGTAAAGCTCGAACCCGACCTCCTTGATATGGCCCGACTGTTCCTCGCCCAGCAGGTTGCCCGCGCCGCGCAGGTCCAGATCCTGCGAGGCCAGGTTGAAGCCCGCCCCAAGCCCGTCGATGCTGCCCAGGAACTTCAGCCGGCGCATGGCCTGCGGGGTCAGCGGCTGGCGCGGCTTGGTGGTCAGGTAGCAATAGGCGCGGGTCTTGGACCGGCCCACCCTGCCCCGGATCTGGTAAAGCTGGGCCAGCCCGAACATATCCGCGCGCCAGACGATCATGGTGTTGGCGGTCGGGATGTCCAGGCCGGATTCCACGATCGACGTCGCAACCAGAATGTCATGGCTGCCGTCGTAAAAGCCGTTCATCCGCCCATCCAGATCGCCCGCCGCAAGCTGGCCGTGCGCGACAAGGTAGTTCAGTTCGGGCATGTTCTCCTTCAGCCAGTGTTCGACATCCGGCAGGTCGGACAGGCGCGGCACGACGAAGAAGCTTTGGCCGCCGCGGTATTTCTCGCGCAGCAGGGCCTCGCGCACGGTGACGCTGTCGAATTCGCTGACATAGGTGCGGATCGACAGGCGATCCACCGGCGGCGTGCCGATAACCGACAGGTCGCGCACCCCGGTCAGCGACAATTGCAGCGTGCGCGGGATGGGCGTGGCGGTCAGGGTCAGGACGTGGATGTCCGACCGCAGTTCCTTGAGGCGTTCCTTGTGGGCGACGCCGAAATGCTGTTCCTCGTCGATGATCAGCAGGCCGAGGTTTTTGAAGCGCACGCCTTTGGCCAGCACCGCATGGGTACCCACGACGATATCGACCGTGCCGTCAGACAGCCCTTCGCGCGTCCTTGCGGCGTCCTTGGCGGAAACAAAGCGCGACAAGGGGCGCACGCAAATCGCGGTGCCGCGGAAGCGTTCTGCAAAGGTCTTGAAATGCTGCCGCGCCAGCAGCGTCGTGGGCGCCACGACCGCCACCTGCATCCCCTGGCTGGCGGCGATGAAGGCTGCGCGCATGGCAACCTCGGTCTTGCCGAAGCCCACGTCGCCGACGATCAGCCGGTCCATAGGACGGCCAGCCGCCAAGTCCTCGGCCACGTCCTCGATCGCTGACATCTGGTCCTCGGTTTCGGAATAAGGGAAACGGGCGGCGAAGGCCTGCCAGTCGTGATCCTCGGGTTCCAGCACCGGGGCGGGGCGCAGCAGGCGTTCGGCGGCGACCCGCATCAGCTTGTCGGCGATCAGCTTGATGCGTTCCTTCAGGCGCGCTTTCCGCGCCTGCCATGCGCCGCCGCCCAGCCGGTCCAGCAGGCCTTCCTCGTGCCCGTAGCGGGACAGCAGTTCGATGTTCTCGACCGGCAGATAGAGACGATCCCCGCCCGCATATTCAAGCGCGACGCAGTCATGCGGCACGCCCATGGCCTTGATCGTCTCAAGCCCGGTATAGCGGCCGATGCCGTGTTCGACATGGACGACCAGGTCGCCCGGGGTCAGGCTGGTGGTGTCCTTCAGGAAATTATCGGCCTTGCGGCGCTTCTTGGCCCCCCGGATCAGCCGGTCGCCCAGCACGTCCTGTTCGGAAATCACCGCCAGCTTGCCAAGCGCCTGCCCATCCGCGACAAAACCTTCGTCCAGGGGCCAGACGGCCAGGCCCACCGCGCCGGGCTTGTCGGACAGATCGCGCAGATCGCCGATCGGTTTCGCGCCCGCCAGGCCTTCGTCGGCCAGAAGCCCCGAAAGGCGTTCCCGCGCCCCCTCCGAGAAGCTGGCGACGACGACCCGGTGATCCTTGGAAAGCGCCTTCACATGATCGGCCAGAGCCTTGAACAGGTTCATGCTTTCGGACTGACGTTCGGGCGCGAAATTGCGGCCTACGCGCCCGCCCGCGTCCAGCACCCCCGGCCCCGGCGGCTGCGGCAGCACCGCCAGCCGCAGCACCCGATGCGCGGCCAGCCAGGACGCCCATTCGGATTCGGTCGGGAACATCGCGTCGGGCGGCACGGGCTTGTAGACCGTGTCGCTTCGACCCTTGGCGGCCATCGCGGCCTTTCGGGCTTCGAACTGTTCGCGGATCATGCCGCGCCGGGCGTCGATCACCTGGCCGACATGGTCGTCCAGCACCACCGAGGCGCCGGGCAAATAGTCGAACATGCTTTCCATCCGGTCGTGGAACCAGGGCAGCCAGTGCTCCATCCCCGCCGTCTTGCGGCCCGCGCTGACGCTTTCATACAAGGGGTCGTTGGTGCCGCCGCCATATTCGGTGCGGTAATTCTGGCGAAAGCGGGTGATCGCGTCCTGATCCAGGATCACCTCGGACATGGGGGCAAGCTCGATCCGCGACAGCTTTTCCGTGGTGCGCTGCGTTTCGGCGTCAAAGCGGCGGGCGCCGTCCAGCACGTCGCCGAACAGGTCGAGCCGGATCGGGCCGGATTCGCCCGGCGGAAAGATGTCGATGATGCCGCCGCGCACGGCATAGTCGCCTGGTTCCGTCACCGTGGCCGATTGGGTGAAGCCCATACGGACCAGGAAGTCGCGCAAAGCCGCTTCGTCGATGCGGTCGCCCACGCGGGCGGCGAAGCTGGCGCCGGCCACCAGATTACGGGCGGGCACCCGCTGCATTACCGCGTTCAGCGTGGTCAGCAGCACGAACGGCCCTTTGACCGCCCCCTGCGCCAGTCCCGCCAGCGTCGCCATCCTTGCCGCCTGGATATCGGGCGAGGGCGAGATGCGGTCATAGGGCGTCGTGTCCCAGGCCGGAAAATCCAGCACCGCAAGGCCCGGCGCAAGAAAGGCCAGGGCCGCCCGCATTGCGGCCATGCGACGGTCGTCGCGGGCGATGTGGATGACGGGCTTGCCGTTGTTCTCGGGACGCGCAGCCTCGCGCGCGATCAGGGCGGCGTCATAGCCCTCGGGCGCGCCGGAAAGGATCAGGTGTTCGGCCATGGAGGTGAGGTAAAGCGCCGCGCGGCGGTGTCAAGGTCAGAAGCCATAGGGATGGATCACCGACCACAGCGCGCCCCATATCGCGGTGACGGCAACCGCCAGCATCGACAACAGCGTGACCAGCCGGCGGTGGATCACCATGCGGCGCACGGCCTCGGCTGCGGCTTCGGGAACCGGGCGCGTGCCCTGCTCGGCCGCGGCAAGCAGCGGCATCAGGCGGCGGGCCAGCAGGACCCGCATCCAGAACAGGATCGCCAGGGGAAACAGCAGCAGGAAGGCCGCAAGCGCCAGTTCCAGCCCATAGCCGATCCCCATGATCGCAAGCGATGTCAACCCGAAGCCGGTCACGGCCAGCAGCACCGCCCCCTCTCGACGGCCAAGCCGCCAGCGGGGCAGCACCAGCGACAGCCAGTCCAGCAGGTGCAGCACGACCGGCGCGTCGGCCTTTCCCTCGGCCAGGGCGGTGCGCGCGCGGCCCAGGATCTCGACCGGGACGCCGATGATGGCGCGGCCCGTAAAGGACCACAGGCCGATCACCACCAGCCAATACCAGACCGTGCCGAAGGACCGGCTGTCCAGAAAGCCGACCAGGCTGTCGAATTGCGGCACGAGGGCTTCCTTGTCCTTGATCGCGCGCGACCTTAGAACGGCTGTTGCCGAAGGAAAAGCCGCCCCGAAAAGGAAGCCCGCCATGCCGACGCCGATCATCGCCCCCTTTCCCGCCGCGCGCCTGCGCCGGTTGCGCCGGACGCCCGCGATCCGCGCGATGGTGTCGGAATGCGACGTGACGCCCGCCAACCTGATCTGGCCGATCTTCGTGACCGAGGTTCCGGGCGCCGAGGGCGAGATTGCCTCCATGCCTGGCGTGGAACGGCTGACGCTGGACGGCGCAAAGCGGGCGGCCGAACGGGCGGCCCGGCTGAACATTCCGGCCATCTGCATCTTTCCGCATTCCGACCAAAATCTTAAGACCGAAACCTGCGAACGTGCCTGGGATCCCGACAACATCGGCAACCGCGCCATCCGGGCCGTCAAGGAAGCCGCGCCGGACCTTGCGGTGATGACCGACATCGCGCTTGATCCCTATAACGCCAACGGCCATGACGGCATCGTCGTGAACGGAGAGATTCTGAACGATGAAACGGTCGAGGCCCTGGTCCGCATGGCCCTGGTTCAGGCCGAAAGCGGGGCCGATATCCTGGGCCCCAGCGACATGATGGACGGGCGCATCGGCGCGCTGCGGGCTGCCCTTGAACAGGCGGGCCACAAGCACACGGCAATCCTGTCCTATGCCGCCAAGTTCGCCTCCAGCTTCTATGGCCCTTTCCGGGATGCGGTTGGCGCATCCGGTCGGCTGGTGGGCGACAAGAAGACCTATCAGGTCAACCCCGCAAACCGGGGCGAGGCGATCCGCTGCGTGGCCCGCGACCTGGCCGAGGGCGCGG
>JAPSIP010000370.1 GCA_031178645.1 Paracoccus sp. (in: a-proteobacteria)
GATCATGCCCCGCCAAACGACTTGGTCCAGCTTGTCGTCCCACGGGATCGGGTCGGGCGCGGCATCGGGATCAAAGCCCGGCAGGCCGATGGCATGCTGGTCCGGCAAGGGCCACAGCACGGCATTCGTCGCGCCCCTGCGGCGGTTGTGGCACAGCGTCGGCGTCGCAAGGGGATCGCCTTGGGGGGATCCGAACCACCGTGAATCCTCCATGTCGATGCGCAGGGGCATGGGGCGGCCCAGGCGCAAGGCATCGTTGATGACCGCCTCGGCCCGGATCAGCTTGAAGGGACGGTCGGGCGCGGACACGGCCATTTCCTCTATAACCGCCATGCGGCGCCTGTTGCCGGGCCGGTCGGTGACGGTGTTATGGCCGTCCCACATGGAAAAATATTCCGATAGGCCGCCTTGTCCGACATCCGGTTCGCGGCGTCCCAAGCAGAAATCTGCTACCCGGTCCACATAGGACAGGTCCACCTGTTCGGCTTTGCGCTTTGATGGGGTTGGACCAACATTTGGCGGATTGTCGGGCTTGGGAAACCATCCCTGCTGCCATCCGGCATCCGGCAGGGGCAGCAGCGGATCCAGCCGGGCCGCCAGACCGGCCGGGGTGTCGTGGTCCAGATCGACGCGGATCAGGCAGGGATCGTTGCCGAAAAATGCCTCGACCGCGGCCAGATGGGCGTGCCAGTCAGCCTCCCACAGCGCGGGAAGGTCGGACGGATCGCAGTTCCGATGATGGGCATTGCAGCGCGCCGCCGCCCCGCCATCGCGGGCCAGGCGGTCGAGGATCCAGTCGCTCGGCGCCCGCTGCGCCAAGATGAAGCGCGCCTGGGGAAAGCGGTCGGCCAGCCAAGGGAAATGGCGCCATGCCTCCAGCGGCGGACGCCAGTGCGGGGCATGGCGATACAGGCCCGAGAACAGTACCGTTCCCGGCCAGCGGGTCAGGGGATCGCCGCCGCTGGCCTTGGCAAACAGGATATCCTCGGCCAGGCGCCCGCTGTCGTGGCAGACGGCCCCATGGCCGTTTCGGCGAAACAGCCGGGCCAGCCGCGCCTCTCCACAGCCGTCAGGGCTGATGTGGAAAAACAGCGGCGCTTGCGTCATCCGCCGATCAGCCGCCCCGGTCGCGGCAGGAAGATCGTCAAAATTCCAAGGATCGGCAGGAACGAGCAGAGGAAGAACACCCGTTCGATCCCCTGCGCGTCGGCCAGGACGCCCAAGGCGGCGGCGGCGATGCCCCCCATGCCGAAGCTGAAGCCGAAGAACAGGCCCGCGATGGTGCCGGTGCGGCCGGGCACCAATTCCTGCGCAAAGACCACGATGGCCGGAAAGGCCGAAGCCAGGATCAACCCGATGATCACCGCCAGAACCCCGGTCGCCACCAGCCCCACATGCGGCAGCATGAGCGTGAAGGGCAGCACGCCCAGGATGGAAAACCAGATGACCCGCAGCGGCCCGATCCTGTCGCCGACAAGGCCGCCCAGCATCACCCCGGCGGCCATGCCGCCCAGAAACAGGAACAGCATGATCTGCGCGCCCTGCGTGGAAAGGCCAAACTTCTCGATCGTGAAGAAGGTGAAATAGCTGCTCATCGAGGCGGTATAGATGTTCTTCGTAAAGGTCAGGATCGCCAGCACGACAATGGACCGGATCACGATGCCGCGCGGCAGGCGCAGGGCGGTATCGGGTTTCGCGGTCGCGGCGCGGCGGCGACCCTCGGCCCAGTGGCCCACATGCCACAACAGGGCTGCGCCCAGGGCCGCGGCCACGGCGAACCAGGCGACCGCCGGCCGGCCCAGCGGCACGACGATGAAGGCCGCCAGCAGCGGACCCAGCGATTGCCCGAAATTGCCGCCCATCTGGAACAGCGACTGCGCCGTCCCGAAGCGACCGCCCGATGCCAGCCGTGCCACGCGCGAACTTTCGGGGTGAAACACCGCCGATCCGACCCCGATCAGCATCGCGCCCGCTAGAAGCATTCCAT
>JAPSIP010000371.1 GCA_031178645.1 Paracoccus sp. (in: a-proteobacteria)
GCAATGCAAGCAGGATCTGTTGCAGGCCGGGTTCGGCCACCAGGCGCGCGGCCTCGGCCGGGGGGAACCAGCGGCGCTTGCGCTGCCGGGCTTCGGGGAAATCGCCGCGCAGCCGTTCCGCGTCCAGCAGGAAGACCCGGACCTCGACCGGCACGGAATAGCCCCGGTCCTGTTCCTTGTCATAGCGATAGCGGCCCAGTTCGGCCTCCTGGATCGGCCCCTCGACGCCCGCCTCCTCCCAGGCTTCGGTCGCGGCGGCGGCGGACAGGGTCTTGCCCTCCATCGGCCAGCCCTTGGGAATGACCCAGCGGCCCGTGCCCCGGCTGGTGATCAGTACGACCTCTCCGGTCCGGGGGCAGCGGCAGACCGCGCCCACCTGCATCGCAGGGGGACGGCGTCCGAACAGGATCCCCAGCCACCGCCACCACGCCGTCATTCGCCATCCTCGACCCTGCCGCGCAGGGACTTGACCTCTCCGCGCGTGGACTTGGCCTTCAGGCGGCGCAATTGGCTGCCCCAGGTGGGCTTCGTGGCGATCCGCCGCCGGTTCGTCACTGTGGCCTGCCGGATCAGGTCGGCCAGCCTTTCGCGGGCGATTTCGCGGTTGCGGGCCTGGCTGCGGGTTTCCTGCGACAGGATCACCACCGCGCCGTCACGCGTCCACCGGCGGCCCGCCAGCCGTTCCAGGCGGCGCTTCACGGGATCGGGCAGGTTCGGGGAACGCGCGGCCTCGAACCGCAGTTCGACCGCGGTTTCCACCTTGTTGACGTTCTGCCCGCCCGGCCCCTGGGATCTGGTGAACTGTTCGGTCAGTTCCCATTCCTCGATGGTGATCTTGTCGTTGATATGCAGCATGGACAGGCACTATGGCACGGATCGGCGCGGTGAACAGAGGCCGCAGCGAATAAACCGCCCGATCAGGGAAAGGTTGCCGCCCCCGTCAGGCCTACGTCTTCGCTTTCCGGCCAATGGGCAAAGGGCAGCACCGCGCCGTTGCGGCGGCTTTCGCCGACGCGGGCCAGATCGACATCCGCCATGACCCAGCCCGGCTGGTCCATCGGTCCCTCGGCGATGATGCCGGTTTCGGGCCAGAAGCCGTCGGGCGGGCCATAGATCGCGGCCCGGCCGCGGTTTTCGTCAAGCGCGGGCATCCAGTCGCAAGACCCGACCGTGGGTGCCTGGACCACCACGCATTGGCTTTCCAGTGCGCGCGCCATGGCCCCGATGCGTACGCGGGAAAAGCCCGCCACCGTGTCGGTGCAGCTTGGCACCAGCAGCAGTTCCACCCCCGCTTGTGCCAGCACCCGCCCCAGCAGCGGGAATTCGCTGTCATAGCAGATCAGGATGCCGATGCGGCCCAGCGCGGTGTCGAAGACCCGCAGGCCGGGGGCGGCGATAACGCCCCAGTTCTCACGCTCGAACCGGGTCATGATCTGCTTGTCCTGGTGGCCGATCACCCCGCCGGGGCCGTAAAGAACCGCGCGGTTCACGGGCCGCGGGCCATCGAAGACCGGACCCGAGGCGCCAAGGATATGGCACCTATACTGTGCGGCCAGCCGCAGGTGCAGCGCGTGGACCGCATCCCAGTGCCACGCGACCTCGTGCAGCGAGGCTTCCAGATCGCCCGCCACGTTGCGCCCGCCCAGCGAGGCAAGCTCCATCGCGCCGTATTCGGGAAAGACCAGCAGGTCGGCGCCTGCGGCATCCGCGACCCATCGGGTCAGCTTCGCCTCGTAATCGGCGAAGCTGTCGAACCAGTCGATCGGATAGGCGGCGGCGGCGATCTTCACAGGCTGCGCATCCAGAATTGCAGGGTTTTTTCGGTCTCGGCGGGTTCGCCCAGATCCTTCCAGGAAAAGCGGGCGATGACGCCGGGCAGCGGTTCGTATCCGCGCTTGCGCCAGAAATCGTCCAGCGGACGATAGGCGGCGGGCCGGGCCGGGTGGTCGGCGGGGCGGATGACACTGCAGAATGCGCTATAGGTGAG
>JAPSIP010000051.1:0-5780 GCA_031178645.1 Paracoccus sp. (in: a-proteobacteria)
ATGCTTTCGTTAACTTGTCTGGGACTCCTTACGACGGCTATGGCAGCGCAATCGAAATATGGGCTTCTTACGGCGCCCCAGTCCAAGTAGAGTACAACACTTTCAGTGTTCCAGACGGTGGCATAGCTATAGAGCTTCCGAAAGGTTATACCTCTGCTGAAGCAGTCGCAAACAACAACTATTGGGGAACAACTAACCAGAGCGTCATCCGTAGCTTGATCCTGGATGCGCGTGACGATCTTGAACGAGCCTCGAATATTCCCACAGGAGCCCCTCTTTCCGCCCCACATCCAAGTGCCCCTGTTATACCCTTGATGATTAGAGGATCTTCCGGCGGTGATTCGCTGGGAGGCGGAAGGCAGAACGATACTCTTCGCGGATTTGCCGGAGATGACAGATTAAATGGCGAAGCAGGCAACGATTGGCTGGATGGTGGCACTGGCATTGACCAACTGCGAGGCGGGGCGGGCGACGACACCTATGTCATCGACAACATCGGCGACCGTGTTTTCGAGGGCAAGGGCCAAGGCGTCGACGCCGTCCGCTCAAAGCTTTCCTTCCAACTGTCGGGCAACGTCGAGAACCTGGTCCTGACGGGCAGTGCGGCAATCGACGGGACTGGCAATGCCCTGAACAACACGCTGACCGGCAATGCATGGGCCAATCTTCTGACAGGGGGTGCGGGGAACGATGTCCTGAACGGCGGCCGGGGGCGGGACAGCATCGTCGGCGGCAAGGGTGCCGACCAGCTTAGCGGCGGCCTGGATGCGGTTCGGGACGTGTTCATCTTCAAGGCAGTGTCGGACAGCACTCCGGGCGCCGGACGAGACCGCATCCTGGATTTCCGCGCAGGTGTGGACGACATCGACCTGCACGACATCGATGCCAACATGCGTTCGGCGGGCAACCAGACCTTCGATTTTTCCGGCAAGACTGCCGCTGCGCATTCGGTCTGGTATGTCAAGACCGGCGCGAACCTGATCGTGCGGGCAGATGTGAATGGCGACCGCGTCGCGGACCTCGAGATCGCCGTCCTGGGCCAGAACGCCTTGTCGGCTGGCGACTTCCTGCTGTGACAACCCTTGCAGGCGGCGCTACCCCGCCGCCTGCAAATCCGCCGTCAGCGCCGCCAGATCGCCACGCCGTGCGGTCAGCATGGCGGCGATTTCGGCGCGTTCGCTGGCAAGCATGTTCACGCCCTCGATGATGATGTTGAAGAACTTGTCGCGGCCGGACTTGTTCGACACATGCCATTCGACCTCCATCGGGGCGCGGCCGTTCAGGTAGGCGACCGAGGTCACGGCATAGAAGCTTTTCAGCGGGCGCGCGCCCGTCACCTCGATCTTCGAGCCGATGAACTCGCGGAAGCGCTTGCCGTATTTGCGGCCGATATAGCCTTGGAAGGCTTGTGTATAGGCGGCAAGTGCGCGCGGATCGGCCTGCCGGGCGGCGGGACCAAGGGCCGAACGGGCGATCACGTCCACATCGGCATAGCGGGCGAAGATCGCTTCGAAATCGCGATACATCTGCGCAGGCTGCTGGCCCGAGTTGATGACCCGGTAAACCTCGCCCAGGGCGGCGTCGATCAGCGCATGGGCCTGGTTCGCGTCCAGCGACAAGCCGCGCATCGGTGCCAGCGAAAAAGCGGCCGCGCCGCCGATCAGCGCCAGGACGCCGCGCCGGTCATTCGGCATAAGGGTCGATGGCATCCTGCGCGGCGGTATCGGCATATGGGTCAATCTCGGCCCCTCCCTGGTTCAATTCGTGGCGGCGGTGCATCAGATAGATCAGCCGCAATTGGGCATAGCTATCCGCACTGTCTTGCAGAACACTATCCACCGTGTCCCCGAAACGCGCCCGCTCACCAGCTTTTGACGCAACCCGTAGGCCAAAAGCCGCCCATGCGCCGTCGCGGTGCAGCAGGTGATACAGCGGGTCGATCGCCAGATCGACGACCTTGCCCACCACGTCCCGCTGGGTCGAGGGGCCGAGGACGGGCAGTTCCAGATAGGCGCCCTCGGGCAGGCCCCAGACGGCCAAGGTCTCGCCGAAGTCGGTATCCTGTTCGGGCAGTCCGAAGTCCTTGCCGGCCGGATCCAGCAGGCCGCCCATTCCCAGCGTCGTGTTGACCGCAAAGCGGAAAAAGTTCTTGATCGCGGGTTCGGGCCGGCCCTGCAGGACACTGTTCACGACCTTGCCCGGCAGAGACAGGTTGGAGCCTGCATTGATGACCAGATCCATTGCGCCTGTCTGGCCCGGGGCCTTGTCGCCCGACGACACGAGGTTCGAAACCGGCCCGATCACGGCGCGGTCCAGCCCCTTGTTGAAGGCATGGACGCGCCGGTTCTGTGCCTCATAGGGGTCGTTGACGCGGATGCCGTCCTGCATCACAGGTTCCGACGCGCAGCCGGCCAGAATCAGGCCAAGGGCCAGCGAAGCGAAAAGGGACAAGCGAGGCAAAGGATCTCCTAACCTTTTCGGAATAAGACGAGGGCATGACCGTAGGCAGTATCTTCGCATACTGGCGTGCAGGCCCTGCGGCAAGGCCGGCACCGCCGGTTGATGAATGAAGGATGGTTGAATGAGCAAGTCGCCCGCTTTCCAGGAAGGCGCCAAGGAACTGCGCAAGGCCCGAGCCGCGGGCCTGCCGCTGCTGGGCGCGGTGGCGCTGTTTTCGGCGGTCGTGAACCTGCTGATGCTGACCGGACCGCTGTTCATGCTGCAGGTCTATGACCGCGTCCTGGCATCCCGGTCGGTCGAGACGCTGACGGCGCTGTTCGTGCTGGTGGTCTTCCTGTTCCTGCTGATGGGGTTCGTGGACTTCATCCGGGCGCGCGTGATGCAGCGGCTGGCGGCGCGTTTCCAGGACAAGCTGGAAGGGCGGGTCTTCACCGCCGCCCTGCGCGAGGGTGCGATCTCGGGCGACGAATCGGCGGCGGCGGCCAGCGGGATGCGCGACCTGGATACGGTCCAGCGGCTGATCGGTTCGCCGGTGCTGCTGGCGGTCTTTGACCTGCCCTGGGCGCCCTTGTTCCTGGCGGCCGTTTATATCTTCCACCCGCTGCTGGGCATTGTGGCGACCATCGGCGGCGCGATCTTGGTCGTGTCCACGCTTGCCAACCGGACCCTGACGAAGACGCCGCTGCAGCAATCCAATGTCGCTTCGGCCCAGGCGCAGCGGATGGCGGATCTGTACCGGGACGAGGGCGAGGTGATCGGCGCCCTGGGGATGCGCGGCGCGACCTATGCCCGCTGGCGCAAGGCCCGGGCCGAGGCGCAAGAACAATCGGTCCGCGGCGCTGACTTGCAATCGGGCTTCACGGTCTTTTCGAAAAGCTTCCGGCTGTTCCTGCAAAGCGCGATGCTGGCCGCAGGCGCCTGGCTTGTGCTGCAGCAGGCGGTGACGCCCGGCGCGATGATCGCAAGCTCGATCATGATGGGCCGCGCGCTTGCGCCGGTTGAACAACTGGTCGGCGGCTGGCCGATGGTGCAGGCTGCGCAGGATGCTTGGGAACGGCTGGCCCGCCTGCTGTCGCGCCAGCCCGCCCAGGCACCGCAAACCCCCCTGCCCCGCCCCGAGGCCGTGGTCGAGGTGCGGCAATTGTCCATCGCCCCTCCGGGCCAGAACGTCGCGATTGTGCGCGGCCTGTCCTTTGCCGTGGCGCCGGGCCAGGCGCTTGGGGTGATCGGTCCATCGGGCGCGGGCAAGTCCACGCTGGCCAAGGCGCTGATCGGCGCATGGCCGGTCGGGGCGGGGTCGATCAGGCTGGGCGGCGCGACGCTGGACCAGTACGATCCCGACGTGCTGGGCAGCATGATCGGCTATCTGCCGCAGCAGGTGACGCTGTTCGACGGCACCATCGCCGAAAACATCGCCCGCCTGTCGCCCGACATGGATCCGGCCCGCGTGGTTCGCGCGGCCCAGGCGGCGGCGGCGCACCAGATGATCCTGGATCTGCCCCAAGGCTATGACACGCGGATCAGCCAAGCCACCGGCCGGCTGTCGGGCGGCCAGATCCAGCGGGTCGGCCTGGCGCGGGCGCTTTATCCGGACCCGGTCATGCTGGTGCTGGACGAACCCAACTCGAACCTCGACAACGAGGGGTCGATGGCGCTGAACGCGGCGATCCGCCGCATCAAGGCGCAGAATGGCTGCGTCATCATCATGGCCCACCGCCCGGCGGCGATCAACGAATGCGACCTGCTGCTGGTCATGGAACAAGGAATGCGCCGTGCCTTCGGGCCGCGTGACAAGGTGTTGCAGGAAATGGTGCAGAACTCGGCACAGATTCTCAAGTCCCAGGAAGCCGGGCGCACGGGGGGCGTATCATGAGCGACGACCAGAAGAAGCCCGAGGGCGTGGGCAACCCCGCGCCGCGTCCCGGCGGGATCCAGACCGGCATCCTGTCCAGCCGCATCGCGCCCCCGGTTGACGCGCCCGTTCCCGGACCCCCGCCGCGCCCCGCCGCGGCCCCCGCGCAGCCGGCCCCGCCGGTCGAGCCGCCGCAACCGCCCGCCCCGCCCCGGCCAATTGCGCCGCCCGACCCGTCCCGCTGGTCCGTGCGCGGCGCGATGATCTCGGGGCTGGTCGCCATCGCCGTGCTGTTGGGCGGCTTCGCCCTCTGGTCCATCCAGAGCCGCATTGCCGGCGCAGTCGTCGCCTCGGGCCAGGTCGAGGTCGAACAGCAGCGCCAGGTCGTGCAGCATCCCGACGGCGGCGTGGTCGCGGAAATCCTGGTAAGGGACGGCCAGTCCGTCGAGGCTGGACAAACCCTGATGCGATTGGACGGCAGCCTTTTGCGCACCGAACATGCCATCGTCGAGGGTCAGTATTTCGAAATCCTCGCCCGCCGCGGCCGCCTCGAGGCAGAGCGGGCCGATGCCGAGACCATGGAAGTCCCGCAGCAGCTGCTGGACGCGGCAGAAGCCAATGCCGATTTGCAGGACGTGGTCGAGGGACAGCGCAGCCTGTTCGAGGCCCGCCGCGACACGCTGCGCCAGTCAATCGAGCAGCTTGAAAAGCAGTCCGAACAGGTCCGCCAGCAGGTTGACGGCATCGACGCGCAGATCGTCGCGCTCGACCGGCAGCGCGAACTGATCGCCGAGGAACTGGAGGACCAGCAATCGCTGCTGGATCGCGGCTTGGCCCAGGCTTCCCGTGTGCTGGCGCTCGAGCGTGAGGCCGCAAGCCTTGACGGGCGGCTGGGCGAATTGAAGGCCAGCCGCGCCGCGGCCGAGACGCGCCAGACCGAACTGGACATCCAGCGGCTGCGCCTGGGCGCGGAACGGCGTGAGGAAGCGGAAACGGAATTGCGCGACCTGGGTTACCGGGAACTGGAACTGGCCGAACGCCGGCGCGGCCTGACCGAGCAGATCGACCGCCTGGACATTCGCGCCCCCGCCGCAGGCGTCATCTATAACCTGCAGGTGACCACGCCCCGTTCGGTTATCCGCCCGGCCGATCCGGTGCTGTACGTGATCCCGCAGGATCGCCCCCTGGTCGTCAGCGCGCGCCTGGCCACGATCAACGTGGACGAAGTGCAGGTGGGACAGCCGGTGGTGCTGCGATTCTCGGCCTTCTCGTCGCGTACGACGCCCGAAATCGACGGGGTTCTTGGCCGGGTTTCTGCCGATGCGATGACCGACGAGGCGACGCAGATGCCCTATTACCGCGCCGAGGTGACGATCCCGGCCGATCAGCTTGAAAAGCTGGGCGATCTGGCCCTGATCCCGGGCATGCCGGTCGAGGTCTTCATCCAGACCGGAGAGCGCAGCCCGAT
>JAPSIP010000051.1:5790-8912 GCA_031178645.1 Paracoccus sp. (in: a-proteobacteria)
ATGAAGCCCCTTGCGGATTACTTCAACCGGGCCTTCCGGGAAAGCTGACGGCGTGGGGGGCCAGCCCCCCACACCCCCCGGGATATTTTCGCCAAGATGAAGACTTGGCCTAGCGCTTGCGGCGCCGCTTGGTGGCGCGCTTGATTTCCGAAAGCCGGGACTTGGTGGACATGGGCCGGGGTCCGCGCCTGCCCTTGCCCTTCTGCGGGCTACGCGGCAGGGGCTGGCCCTCGAGTTCCAGCAGGTCCAGCGTCAACCCGCCCGTCATCGGGATCGCCTCGGCCAGACGCACGGTGACCCGCTGGCCCAAGCCGATTTCAAGCCCCGTATCGCTGCCGATCAGCATCTGCGCGTCAGGATCGAAGTGGAAATACTCGTTCCCGATAGCGCGGATCGGCAGCAACCCGTCGGCGCCGGTCTCGTCCAGCTTGACGAAGGCGCCGAACTTCTGGACGCCGCTGATGCGCCCCGTCATCTCGGATCCTACACGTTCGGACAGGAAGGCGGCCAGATAGCGGTCGGTCGTGTCGCGTTCGGCGGCCATGCTGCGGCGTTCGGTTTCGCTGATATGGGTCGCCGTTTCCGACAGCCGTTCCAGGTCTTTCGGCGACAGCCCGTCCTTGCCCCAGCCATGGCCGCTGATCAGCGCCCGGTGCACCACCAGGTCGGAATAGCGCCGGATGGGCGAGGTGAAATGCGCATAGCTTTTCAGAGCCAACCCGAAATGGCCGAAGTTTTCGGGGTGGTAATAGGCCTGCGTCATCGACCGCAGGGTGCTGATGTTGATCAGTTCGTCGAAATCGGTGCCCTCGGACTGGGCCAGCAGGCGGTTGAGGTGGCTGGTATGCAGCACCTGCCCCTTGGCCAGCGTGAAGCCCGACGCTTGCGCCACCTCGCGCAGCGCGTCGATCTTGGCAAGGCTCGGTTCCTCGTGGACGCGGAACAGCAGGGGACGCTGGCGGCGGGTCAGTTCCTCGGCCGCGGCGACGTTGGCCAGGACCATGAACTCCTCGATCAGGCGGTGCGCGTCGAAGCGTTCGCGGAAGTTGACCGATTTCACGCGGCCATCCGGGGTCAGTTCGATCCGCCGTTCCGGCAGGTCCAGGTCCAGCGGCTGTCGGCGGGCGCGGGCGTCCTTGAGCAACCCATAGGCGTGCCACAGGGGGCGGATCACGTTGTCCAACAGCGGTTCTGTCTGCGCGTCGGGATTGCCGTCCGCTGCAGCCTGCGCCTGTTCATAGGCAAGGCTGGCGCGGCTGTTCATCATGCCGCGATGGAAATTGTGGCTGATCTTGTTTCCCTGCGCGTCCAGTCGCATTCGGACGGCGATTACCGGGCGATCCACGCCTTCGTGCAGCGAACACAGGTCGGCCGACAGCGCCTCGGGCAGCATCGGCACGACGCGGTCGGGGAAGTAGGTGGAGTTGCCGCGCAGCCAGGCTTCCCGGTCAAGGGCGCTGCCCGGCGTCACGTAATGGGCGACATCGGCAATGGCGACCCAGATGGTCGCGCCGCCGTCTTCCTCGATATGGGCGGCCACGGCGTCGTCATGGTCGCGCGCGTCCGAAGGGTCGATGGTCACCAGCGGCAGATCGCGCAGATCCTCGCGGCCCTTCATGGTGGCGGGCTTGGCGCCCTCGGCCTCGGCGATCACGGCATCGGGGAAATCGTCGGGGATGCCGTGCTGGTGGATGGCGATCAGGCTGACGGCGCGAGGGGCAGAGGGGTCGCCCAGACGGTCGATGATCCGCGCGGTGGGCAAGCCCAGCCGGCCCTTGGGACCGACCTGTTCGGCCTGCACCAGTTCGCCGTTCTGTGCGCCTTGGGTGGCATCGGGGCGGACGCGCCACTCCTTGTCCTGGCCCTTGTCGATGGGGATGATCCGGCCGCCCTCGGCCTCCTTGCGGAAGATGCCGGTGATGCGGTGAGGGGCGGCGGTGATGCGGCGGATCAGGCGGGCCTGGTATTGGTATTCCTCGCCCTGCACCTCGACCAAACGGCCCAGGAAGCGGTCGCCGCGGCCAAGCGCCGGATCGCTGTCGCGCGGCGCGTAATGGATGCGCGGCATCGGCCCGTCGCCGTGCCACTCCATCGGCCGCGCGAACAGGTCGCCTGACTCGTCCGGCGGCAGCAGTTCCAGCACCGTGACCGGCGGCAGGCGTTCGGCGTCCAGGTAATGGCGGCGGCGGCGTTCCAGATGGCCCTCGCCTTCCAGTTCTTTCAGCAGGCGCTTCAACTCGATCCGTTCGGCGCCCTTGATGCCGAAGGCCTTGGCGATGTCGCGCTTGGAATTGGCGTCGGGATGTTCCGCGACCCATTCCATGATCTGTTCCTTGCTGGGAAGCTGGGCCATGTGTCGATCCTTCAAAGGTCGCGGGTCATGTCACGATGCGGGATTCCGGCATCGTCGTAAACCAGACCACAAGCGGTGAAGCCCAGCTTTTCGTAAAAGCCAAGCGCATGGGTCTGCGCGCCCAGCTTGGCGCGGGTGATGCCCGGCTGGACCCGCAGCACGTCAAGCGCCGCCCGGATCAGCGCCGCACCCAAGCCCGTGCCGCGCGCCTGGGGCAGCACGCAAACGCGGCCGATCTTGCCCGTCTCGCCATCCAGGAGGATGCGCGCGCTGCCGATGGGCTGGCCGTCCTGGGTCGCCAGCAGATGGAGGGCGCTGTCGTCCAGCCCGTCGATCTCGCGGTCCTCGGGGACGCGCTGTTCCTCGATGAACACGGTGCGGCGCAGGGCAAGGCAGGCGGCAAGGTCGGTGGTCGGTTCGATCTTCATTCGAAGTATTTTTCCAGAATCCGCTGGTAGATGGTTTTCAACTGCTGGACCTGCGCCACGGGCACGCGTTCGTCCACCTGATGCATATAGGCGCCGACAAGGCCGAATTCGACCACGGGGCAGTGGTTCTTGACAAAGCGCGCGTCGGATGTGCCGCCGCTGGTGGACAGGACCGGCTGGCGGTTGGTTTCCTGCGTGACCACGCTTTGCACCAGATCGACGAAGGGGCCGGGCTGGGTCAGGAAGGCCTCGCCGCTGATCTGGCTGCCAATGGTCAGGCCGACGCCGGTCGCCTGGGTCACGCGGGCGGCGCGGGTCTTCAGTTCGGATTCCAGGCTGGC
>JAPSIP010000372.1 GCA_031178645.1 Paracoccus sp. (in: a-proteobacteria)
CATGGCCGCGAAGCTGGTCGATGGCGTGGACCAGGCCATCGCCCATATCCGCCGCTATGGCAGCCAGCACACCGAATCGATCCTGACCGAGGACGACGCCACCGCGCGGCGCTTCTTCGCCGGACTAGACAGCGCGATCCTGATGCACAATGCCTCGACGCAATTCGCCGATGGGGGCGAGTTCGGGATGGGTGCCGAGATCGGCATCGCCACCGGCAAGATGCACGCGCGCGGCCCAGTGGGGGCCGAGCAACTGACCAGCTTCAAATATCTGGTGAAGGGCGACGGAACGGTCCGCGCCTGATCCCAGGCCAAGAATGGGCCGGGATCAGAAGGCGATCCTGGCGCCTTTCTCGTCCAGATCCCACTCGGCCCGGCGGCCGGCAACGGTAAGTGCCTGGGCCAGCAGGGCAAAGTGAACCTCGGACGGGGCAGGGCTGCGTGGATCGGCGCCCCCCAGCCAGGCCCACAGGGCAGGATCCTGCTTGACCCGCTCGGCCTCGCCGCTGAGCCGCCAGGCACCGCCCGCATGGGTGATGGTGACCCTGCCGCCCCAGGGCAGGGCGCTTTCCATGCACATCATCGCCAGCATGATCATGCGCAGCTCGATCCTGGCGAAGTCGCCCTCGGCCTCCAGCGTCACGCGCAGGCGGCCTTGGCCTGAAAATCCGTCCAGCAGTTGCGAAAGGCCCGCGCGCGACATGCGCTGATCGCCCTGTGCCTGCCCGAAGGCCACCCGGAACAACTGGATCCGCGCCCGCGCCGATGCCACGGATTCGGCGATCAGCTTCAGTTCGGGGCTGGCCCCGATGCCGGGAAATTCGTTCGACATCCCCAGCAGCTCGACCCCGTTGCCGATCGCGCCCAGGGGCGAGACGAGGTCATGGCACAGCCGCGAAGCCAGCAGTTGTGCCAGATCGGGCTGCGCGATGCGCGTTGTATCCTGGATCATGCGGCATTACCTTTCACGAAGTCACAAGGGGGTTGCCCGTGAACGAGATCCTGGAACCCGGCATGATCGTCCGCCACCCCGGCGCCCCGGAATGGGGCGAGGGGCAGGTGCAGTCACGCATCGGCGACCGCATCACGGTCAATTTCTCCGAGGCGGGAAAGCAGGTCATCGACGGCAGGCGGGTGTCACTGGATATCGTCTGGTCACATGGCAGCTAGGCGGTCATGCGGAAACGATTGCAACCAATGATTGTGTTCTGCAAGCGGTCTTTGACAAGGGGCGGGACGCGACCGGCACCCTGCTGCATTGTTGCAATGCCCGGCCGCCGCCCCTAGAGAGGGACCGATGCCGATGTCAGCCGCAGCCGCCCGCCCGACCTCTGAGCCGTCCTTCTTCGACATCCGCCTTGCGGTGTCGGAACAGGATCTTCTGGCTGCGCAGCGCCTGCGCTATCGTGTCTTCATCGAGGAACTGGGCGGCGACGGCGCGATGGTCGATCACGACCTTCGGCTGGAACGCGACGAGTTCGATCCGGTCGTCGATCACCTGTGCCTGATCGACAACCGCCGTTCCGCCGAGGATCTGGACCATGTCGTGGGCGTCTATCGCCTGCTGCGCGGCGACCAGGCCGAACGGTTCGGTAGCTTCTATTGCGACGCTGAATACGACCTGACGCCGCTGCGCGAATCTGGCCGGCCGGTGCTGGAACTGGGACGGTCCTGCGTCGATCCGGCCTGCCGGGGCGGGGCGGGCGTGTTCCTGATGTGGAACGCCTTGGCGGATTACGTGCTGGATCACGGCATCCAGATCCTGTTCGGCGTTGCCAGCTTCCACGGCACCGACCCGACGATGCTGGCGCCCTCGCTCAGTTGGCTGCACCATCACCACCTGGCCCCTGCGGACCTGCGCCCCCGCGCGCGGCCCCAAGGGTTCCACCGCATGGACCTGATCCCGCCCGACCGCCTGGACCGGCGAGAGGCGCTGACCGGGATGCCCGCGCTGATCAAGGCCTATCTCCGCCTT
>JAPSIP010000373.1 GCA_031178645.1 Paracoccus sp. (in: a-proteobacteria)
TTTGCACATGCCGGCGGGGGTATCCTGAACCTCGCCCCCCAGGGCCAGGGCCATGACCTGCCCCACAAGTCCACTGCAGGTGCCGCAAGAAGCCGAGGCCTTGGTGCAGGCCCGCACGGCATCCAGCGTGCAGGCGCCGCCTGCCACGGCGTCCATGATCGCGCCCTTGGAAACGCCGTTGCAGCCGCAGATCTCCGCCTCAGGCGGCAAGGCTGCAACGGCCGCCATAGGGTCCGGGGCGGCACCCCCCTGGAAGGCCGGGCCGAAGATCAGCGTATCGCGCATCGGGCCGATGTCGGTGCCATCCTTCATCAGCCCATAGAACCATGCCCCGTCGGCGGTATCGCCATACATGACCACGCCGATGATGCGGTCGCTTTCCAGCACCAGTCGCTTGTAGATGCCCCGGCCCGGATCGCGGAAGACGATATCCTCGCGCCCCGGCGCATCGGCGAAATCGCCCGCGCTGAACAGGTCGCAGCCCGTGACCTTCAGCTTGGTCGCGGTCTGGACGGGCGCGAAGGCCGCAGGCTGGTCCATAAGCGTCTGCGCCAAGACCTTGGCCTGGTCGTAAAGCGGCGCGACAAGGCCGAAGACCTGGCCTCGATGTTCCACGCATTCGCCAAGCGCGAAGATGTGCGGATCGCTGGTGCGCAGGGCGTCGTCCACGACGATGCCGCGCTCGACCTCAAGGTGGGCGTCGACAGCCAGCCGCGTTTCGGGACGAATGCCCACGGCCATGCAGACCAGATCGGCGGGATAGACGGTGCCGTCCTCCAGCAGCACGGCCTCGGCGCAGTCGGAGCCAAGAATGGCCTTGGTCGCGCCTTTGCAATGGACGGTGATGCCGCGCCGTTCCAGGTCGCGCTGCAGCAGGTATCCCGCCGCCGGATCAAGCTGGCGCTCCATCAGGTGGCCCATCAGGTGGATCACGGTGACGCGGGCGCCCCGCGCGGCCATGCCCGCCGCAGCCTCGAGCCCCAGCAAGCCGCCGCCGATCACCACCGCATCCTTGCCCGCCGTGTCGATCATCGCCTGCGTGTCTTCCAGGTCGCGATAGGTCACGACGCCCGGCAAATCCTTGCCCGGAACCGGGATGATGAAGGGCGCGGACCCGGTGGCGACGACCAGGGCGTCATAGGGCGCGCCACCGCTGCCCGAATAGACGACGCGGTTCTTGCGGTCGATCCTGACGACCGGCTCTCCGAAGCGGCAATCGACACCGTGGGCGGCATACCAGGCTTCGTCGTGGGTGACGATCTGTTCATAGGTCTTTTCGCCCGACAGCACCGGCGACAGCATCAGCCGGTTATAGTTGCCGCGCGGTTCCGCGTTGAACAGCGTCACCTCGAAGGCATCGGGGGCGGCGTCGAACAGTTGTTCCAGCATCCGGCCCGAGGCCATGCCCGCGCCAATGACGACAAGTTTCTTTTTCATGGCGTGACCCTCAGGCGGTTTGCAGGATGGTGCGGGACCGGCGGATCGACAGGTGCATCCACAGGGTGCAGCCTGCGACCAGCAGGAACAGGACGGCAAAGCAACTGGACCAGGATCCGGTCTGGTCCTTCAGCCAGCCAAACAGCAGCGGCAGAAGAAAGCCGCCAAGTCCGCCGATCATGCCGACCAGTCCGCCGACCGCGCCAACGTTCTGCGGGTAATAAGTGGGGATGTGCTTGTAGACGGCGGCCTTGCCCAGGCTCATGAAGAAGCCCAGCGTGAAGATCACCAGCAGAAAGCCCGCGACCGGCAGGCCCGGCATCAGGACCAGGATGGCGGTCGTGGCCAGCGAAACCATGAAGGTCGCGTACAGCACCGCCCGCGCGCCGATCCTGTCTGACAAAATGCCCCCATAGGCGCGAAAGATCGAGGCGGGGACGGAATAGGCCGCACCGACCAGCCCGGCGACCTTCACGTCAAAGCCGTAGACGCCGATCAGGAAATGCGGCAGCCACAGCGCCAGGGCCACGAA
>JAPSIP010000052.1 GCA_031178645.1 Paracoccus sp. (in: a-proteobacteria)
CTCCATGAAGTCCATCGCCCCGATCCGCATCGCCTCGACGGCCATGGGCACGTCGCCATGACCGGTGATCAGGATCACCGGCAGGCCCGAATCCAGGCCCATCAGGCGCTTCAGGAAGGCGATGCCGTCCATGCCGGGCATCCGGATGTCGGACACCACGATCCCGGGCCAGTCGGCCCCGATGACCTTCAGCGCGTCTTCGGCACTGGGATAGGTTTCGGTTTCAAACCCGGACAGGACCAACCACTGGCTGATCGATTCCCGCATGTCGGGTTCGTCGTCGACAATCGCAATCTTCAATTTGCGGGACATTGGGACTTCCTCTCTCGAACAGTCATTCGGCGGCCAGGGCCTGCGGGTCCTGCCTTGGCTTCTGCAAGGGCAGTTCCACCGCGAACACGGCGCCTTCATCTTCGTTATGGGCGGTCAGGCGGCCGCCGAAATCGGCGACGATGCTGGACGAGATGGCAAGGCCCAACCCCGTCCCCTCGCCCGGTTTCTTCGTGGTCCAGAACGGCTCGAACAGCTTTTCTAGATCCAGGATGCCGGGACCGTTGTCGCGCACCAGCACATAGGCATGGGCGCCGGTTTCCACGGTGATCTCGATCCGGGCATCGCGCTTGTCGCGCACCGCATCGACGGCATTGCGCAGCAGGTTGATGATGACCTGTTCCAGCCGGATCCGGTCGGCCATGACCGTCACCGGGCGGCGCGGCAGGTTGCGAGTCACGCGGATGGTGCGGCCGCGCAACTGCGGCTCCATCATGGTCAGGGCGCTGCTGACGGCGGCACGCAGATCCACAGGCTCGACCGCCTCGCCGCCCTTGCGGGCATAAGATTTCAGTTGGCGGGTGATCGCGCCCATGCGTTCGATCAGGTCGTCGATCCGCTGGAAGCTGGACAAGGCCTCCTCGGACCGGCCGCGCTGCAGCAGCAGGCGCGCGCCGGCCAGATAGGTCTTCATCGCGGCCAGGGGCTGGTTCAGCTCGTGGCTGACGCCTGCCGACATCTCGCCCAGTGCTGCCAGCTTGGATGATTGCTGCACGGTCTGTTCCGCGACCCGCAGTTCCTTCTGCATCCGTTCCCGTTCCGCGATCTCTCGCGTCAGGCGCATGTTCAGCGCCCGCAGGTCCGCAGATTCGCGCATATAGGCGACCGACTGGCTGCGCGCCCGGCGGGACAGGACATAGAAGGTCCCCGCCAGCAGGATCGCGAAGCCCATGATCTCAAGCGCAAGGACCGCGTTCACCTGTTCCCGGACCGAGGCATAGGTGGTGAAGCTGATCATCCGCCAGCCGCGGAACGGTATTCGCGCCTCGGCCTGCATGACGGCGCGGCCCTGGACATAAGCGTCGATCGGCAGCGCGGTCCAGTCGGCGGTGACCTGGAAGGCCCGCTGGATCGCCGAAGGCGCGTCGCGCACCGCCAGGGCCTCGGGCATGGTCAGGCCGCGCCAGCGGGGTTCAGTGGCAAGGATGATGTTGCCTTCGCTGTCGGTTACGGCCACCGCGTCGGAAATGCCCGCCCAGGATCGTTCCAGCCGGCTGAGGTCGGCCCCCACCACGATCACGCCCAGCGTCTTGCCATCGGCCACGACCGCGCGGGAATAGGTGAATTCATAGCCCCCGCCGCCTTGGTTGGCGACGGTGAAGACCGTGTCGCGCGACCGCAGCGCCTCGACATAAAAGGGCGACAGGACGTTGTTCGTGCCCAGTTGATACCGGTCGGTGGACCCCACCGTGCGCCCCGAGGCATCCAGCAGCCGGATCGACGCCGCGCCGATTTCCTTTTGCGCGGCGATCAACCGGGCCGAGGTGGTCGAGAATTCGTTGCTGTTCAGCGACCCGATCAAGGCCGGGTCGCGCGCCAGCAGCAGGGGCACCACCGCCGTCCGCTGCAGTTCGGACAGCAGGTTCCCGGTATAAAGCGCTAGCCGCAGTTCGGACCGCACGCGGGTGTTTTCCGAAAAGCGCGTCGTCAGCCAGGCATTGGTCGTCCAGATCGAGACGATCGCCAGCATGAAGATCAGCGCAACGGCAATCCGCAGCCACCACGGGTTGCCGGGTTGGGACAGCCGCGGCCGCACACGCTCTGACGCGCTGACGCTGTCCTTGTCCTCGATCACCTGTGAAGCCCGGTCCTGTTGCACAACTGCCGCACTCTAGGCGCAGAAGCCGCCATGCTCAAGTCAGGCGTTGACAACTCCGTCCACGACCGAGCGGAACAGCGCCGCCCCGTCCGTGCCGCCAAGCGCCGGATCGGCTGCCCGTTCAGGGTGGGGCATCATGCCCAGGACGCGGCGATTTTCAGAAAGAATGCCGGCAATGTCCCCCACCGAGCCGTTGATTGCGGGCCCATAGGTAAAGGCGATGCGGTCCCCGTCCTGCAGCTGCGCCAGGCCTTCGGCCGTGATCTGATAATTGCCGTCGTGATGGGCGACGGGGATGCCGATCTGCTGGCCCTTGCGGTACCCCGCAGTAAAGGCGCTGTCCGTGGTCAGGACATTCAGCGTGGCGGGCTTGCACAGAAAGGTCAGCCCGGTGTTGCGCATCAGCGCGCCGGGCAGCATGCCCAGTTCGGTCAGCACCTGGAAGCCGTTGCAGATCCCCAGAAGATAGCCGCCCCGTTCCGCATGACGCCGCAGGGCCGCCGCGATGGGAGAATGCGCGGCAATCGCGCCGCAGCGCAAGTAGTCGCCAAAGGAGAAGCCGCCGGGAATGCCTACAAGGTCAGTGCCTTCCGGCAGATCCTGGTCCTTGTGCCAGACCCGCGTCACATGCGCCCCCGCATTCTGAAGGGCCACGGCCAAGTCGCGGTCGCAATTCGATCCGGGAAAGGTGATGACGGCGGCTTTCATGGGGCTGCTCCTGCTGGGATCGGCTGTGCCTTACTCCAGCTTGCCCGCCAAAGAAAGGGGGCGTTGCCCCCGCCGCGCGTGCCGCGCGACTCCCCCAGGATATTTCGGCACAGAAGATGCGGCCTGTTCTCTTCTGTGTCCAAATATCCCCGCCGGAGGCAAGAAGGGCCGGGCGAATGCCCGGCCCCGTTCCTGTCGCGACGCCTTAGTTCAGCGCCTTGTTCAGGTATTCGTCCACCTTTTCCAGATAGCCCATGGTGGTCAGCCATTTCTGGTCCGGTCCCACCAGCAGCGCCAGGTCCTTGGTCATGTGGCCATCCTCGACCGCCTGCACGGTGACCTTTTCCAGCGTCTGGGCAAAGTTCAGCAGCGCCGTGTTGTCATCCAGCTTGGCGCGGTGCTTCAAGCCGCCCGTCCAGGCAAAGATCGACGCGATCGAGTTGGTCGAGGTCTGGTTGCCCTTCTGGTGTTCGCGGTAATGGCGCGTCACGGTGCCATGCGCCGCCTCGGCCTCGACCGTCTTTCCATCGGGCGTCATCAGCACGCTGGTCATCAGCCCCAGCGAGCCGAAGCCCTGCGCCACGGTGTCCGACTGCACATCCCCGTCATAGTTCTTGCAGGCCCAGACATAGCCGCCCGACCATTTCAGGTTCGACGCCACCATGTCGTCGATCAGGCGGTGTTCATAGGTGATGCCGGCCTTCTTGAACTGGTCTGCGAATTCCGCGTCGAACACTTCCTGGAAGATATCCTTGAAGCGGCCGTCATAGGCCTTGAGGATGGTGTTCTTGGTCGACAGATAGACCGGGAAGCCGCGCTGCAGGCCATAGTTCATGGAAGCACGGGCGAAATCACGGATGGAATCGTCCAGGTTGTACATGGCCATTGCCACGCCCGAGGACGGGGCTTGGAAGACCTCGTGCTCGATCGTCTCGCCGTCCTCGCCCACGAACTTGATGGTCAGCTTGCCCCTGCCGGGGAAGCGGAAATCGGTGGCCTTGTACTGGTCGCCGAAGGCGTGGCGGCCGACGATCACGGGCTTGGTCCAGTGCGGCACCAGGCGCGGCACGTTCTGGCAGATGATCGGCTCGCGGAAGATCACGCCGCCCAGGATGTTGCGGATCGTGCCGTTGGGCGATTTCCACATCTTCTTGAGGCCGAATTCCTCGACGCGCTGTTCGTCGGGGGTGATGGTCGCGCATTTGACGCCCACGCCATATTGCTTGATGGCGTTGGCCGCGTCGATGGTGACCTGGTCTTCGGTGCGGTCGCGTTCCTCGATGCCCAGGTCGTAGTATTTCAGATCCACGTCCAGATAGGGCAGGATCAGCTTCTGCTTGATGAAGTCCCAGATGATCCGGGTCATCTCGTCGCCGTCAAGCTCGACGACGGGGTTGGCTACCTTGATCTTCGACATGGGCATTCCCTTTGGCGTTGGATTCGGCTGCCGCTATAGCCGGGAAACGCCGGAAAGGAAAGAATGTATGCAGCGGTATGCAATCGTGCCGGCGGCATCGCTCCACTGTTGCAGAATCATGACAGTCGGCTGATCTGCGGCGATTTTTAGGATTATCCGATAGAAAACTCGGATGCTTTTTCAACCTGGGGGTGATATCCGGAAGCGGTAGTAGTTACGAGTATTAGGTGTTTTCATGGCGTTAGTCACATGGATGTGGCTGGGCAACCATGCGCAGGTCAATGCAACCAAGGGCACGCCGTCGACCGAGATCGAGGCTGACAGTCTAGCCGGATACGGCGCCGTTGGGACCGCGCAGATCAAGGCGGTCACGCTGAAAGGCGATACCCGCACGATCACCGTCGACGGCAAGCGGGTCGAGGCTTTCGCGACAACCTATAACGACGACAGCATGGGCCGGGATGTCACCGATTCCCGCATGACCTATGAAGCCCCGTCGTCGGGCAAGGCCGTCACCACCACGATCACCGGCTTTCTGTCGGTCCGTTACCAGTTGACCTTTCCGGACGGCGGCACGTCGAAGCAGGACGGCGTGCTGATCCAGATGAAGAACGGCGACATGTTCTTCCGCCCCTCAAAGGATGCCCTGCCCCAATGGGACGGGATCGATGCCCTGCGCGGGGTCAAGATCCTGTCGGCGGATCCGTTGGACCGGAACACCTATGTGGCGACGATCTCGTTCCGGCCGACGATCTTCGATCTTCCAATCAGTTGCTTCACCAGCGGAACGCTGATCGCCACCGACGAGGGCGAGCGTCGGGTCGAGGACATTCGTGTCGGCGACATGGTGCAGACGCGGGACAACGGGCTTCAACCCGTCCGCTGGACCGGGTGCCGCCATGTCACGGCTGCCGAGATCGGGGCGAATGCCGCGCTTGCCCCTGTCCGCATCGCCCGTGGCGCGCTTGGCCCGGACATGCCGGTGCAGGATCTTCTGGTGTCCCAGCAGCACCGGATCCTTGTGCGTTCGGCCATCGCCACGCGGATGTTCGGCGCGCAGGAACTGCTGGTTGCCGCCAAGCACCTGACCGAGGTCGAGGGCATCGACATCCTTCCCGATATCGCCGGCGTCACCTATGTCCACCTGATGTTCGGCGCGCACGAAATCCTGACCTCGAACGGTGCCCAGTCCGAATCACTTTATCCGGGTCCGCAGGCCCTGCTGGCCTTGGGCGAGGCCGCGAATGAGATCTTCACGCTTTTCCCGGAGTTGCGGGACGGCGTTGCGGATTTTCCGGGCGCACGGCCCTTCGTTGCGGGTAAGAAGGCGCGGCAGTTGGCTTCGCGCCATGCAGCCAACCGAAAGCCGCTGGCCGGCTGATCAGGACAGAAACTCTTGCACCCGGGGGCGCAGCCATTGCCACAGGACTGGCGCGCCCTGGGTGATCTTGCGGCCCACGCGCGATTCGATGTCGGCAAAGGTCACACCATAGTCAACCCAACCGATGCCCCCGGACCGCAGGTTCTGCATGACCGGCTGGCACCGGTCCAGCGACTTGGCGAAGACGGCATCGGGTGTCGCGGCGGCTTCGAATTCCTGCCACAGCGACAGGAAGTCCTGCCCCTGGGCTTCGGGCAGCAGGCCGAAGATGCGGCGCGCGGCCTGTGCCTCGGCCGCCTGGATTTCGGCCGATCCATGTGCCTGGCCCTTCGCGGAATGCAGCGGCACGTCGCCCACGTCGATCTCGACCAGATCATGCAGCAGAAGCATCCGGATCACCCGCCCCGGATCGACACCCGGCCCCGCAAGATCGGCAAAGGCAAGGGCGTAAAGCGCCAGGTGCCAGCTATGCTCGGCGCTGTTTTCGCGGCGAGAGCCGTCGGTCAGAAGGTTCGCGCGGAGGACGGTCTTCAGGCGGTCGGCCTCGGCCAGGAAGGCCAGCCGCCGGGTCAGGTCATTCTCGGCGGGCGGCAAACCTGCCAAGGCGGCATTGGCCCAGGCCAGGGCCTCGGGCCATTCGGCCGCAAGGCGCGCGGCACGCCCGCCGTTCAGGTTGTCGCGGACGATCGCCACATGATCGGCCAAGGGCTGCGGTGCCAGAAGCACCTGGAACAGCGGCTGGCTGTGGTCCATCCGCTTGGCCATGACGGCATCGGGCGTCTGGCCCGCCTCGAACTCGCGCCAAAGGGCGATCAGGGCGTCCCGGTCGGGCGACAGGCCGAAGATCCGGTCGGCCGCCTGCGCCTCGGCCAGGGCCAGGGCGGTGGCGTCATGGTCCAGGTGAATGGGCTGGTCACCCGTGTCGATTTCAACCAGGTCATGCAGCAGCAGCATCGCGATGGCACGGTCGGATGCGCCGAACACCATGGCCTGCAAGGCGACATGCCAGCTGTGTTCGGCGCTGTTTTCCGGCCGCGACAGGTCCATCAGCACATTCGCCCGATCCACCGACTTCAACCGGTCGGCCTCGACCAGGAAGTCGAACTGGCGCGCGATGGGGCCGGACATGACCTAGCGGCTGGTTTCGGTCAGGCGGCGGCGGACATAGGTCTGCACAAGGTCGATCATCGGCTTCATGTGCTGTTCGTCGTCGCGGAAGAAGTGATCCGCGCCTTCGATTTCCTCATGCGTGATCGTGATGCCCTTCTGTTCGCGCAGCTTGCTGACCAGCGTATGCGTATCCTTGGGCGGGGCCACGCGGTCGGCGGTGCCGTTGACGATCAGCCCCGACGACGGACAAGGCGCCAGGAAGCTGAAATCATACATGTTGGCGGGCGGGGCCACGCTGATGAAGCCGGTGATTTCCGGGCGGCGCATCAGAAGCTGCATCCCGATCCAGGCGCCGAAGCTGAAGCCCGCGACCCAGCAATGCTTGCTGTTGGGGTTCATCGCCTGCAGGTAATCCAGCGCCGAGGCCGCGTCCGACAATTCGCCGATGCCCTGGTCGAACTCGCCCTGGCTGCGCCCCACGCCGCGGAAGTTGAACCGCATCACGGTGAAGCCCAGCTTGTGGAAGGCGTAATGCAGGTTATAGACGACGCGGTTGTTCATCGTCCCGCCATATTGCGGGTGCGGATGCAGGACGATGGCAAGGGGGGCGTCGGGCTTGCCCGGCTGGGGATGATAGCGGCCCTCAAGCCGCCCTTCGGGACCGGGGAAAATCAGCTCTGGCATCGTCTTCCTTCGACATGACGGTGGTTTCTTGACGCATCTGCGTGGCGCTCTTAGACCGCTATCTGGGATGCCGGTCGGGAATGCGCAAGAAACGCGCAATGGCGGCATAGCGCGCCAGTGCGCGCGTCGTCAATCCGACCCCGGCTGCAAGAGGGGAGCCAGCAGATGAAACTGTCCACAAAGGGGCGCTATGCGATCATCGCGCTTGTCGACCTGGCCACGGCCAAGGGGGACGACCTGACCTCGCTGGCCGAGATTTCGGGCCGCCAGGACATCTCGCTGCCCTATCTGGAGCAGCTTTTCGTGCGCCTGCGCCGCGCGGGGCTGGTGTCGTCCGTCCGGGGTCCGGGCGGCGGCTATCGCCTGGCCCGCGCGCCCGAGACGATCCGCATCGCCGAGATCCTCGAGGCCGTGGACGAGACCGTCAGCGCCATGCATATCGGGGCGGGCGCGTCGGGCGGGGTATCGGGATCGCGGGCGCAGACCCTGTCGAACCGGCTGTGGGAAAGCCTGTCGGCGCATGTCTATGTCTTCCTGCACAACCATTCGCTGGCCGATGTGGCAAAGAACCAGTTGCTGCCCTGCCCGGCCCTGCCGCGCATCCTTAGCGTGGTTGACGACTGAGCAAGAAAAAACGCGGCCCCTTTCAGGACCGCGTTTCGGAAGGCAAATCGGGCGTTTCAGAAGCGGTAGGACGCGCGGACCTGCACCAGGTCGGTGTCCAGGTCGATGCCATCGGCGATGACGTCCGAGAAGTCGCTGCGGCTGTATTCCGCGCCGACCGAGAATTTCTCGGTGACCAGGTATTCAGCGCCCAGGCCGTAGGTGACGCCGGTTTCCGAGAAGTCGCCAGCGGCGTCATTGGTGGACACGCGGGCAGCACCCAGGGTGGCATAGGGCTGGAAGCGGCCCATGTCATAGCCGACGCGGCCGCGCAGGCGCCACAGGTCCGCATCACCGTCGTCCAGATCCAGGTCAACCTTGTTATAGTCCAGTTCGGCACCGGCAATCACCTTGCCGAAGTCGAACAGGTAACCGGCGTGAAGGCCGTAGGCATCGTAGTCGCTGTCGACATCGCTGTCGGACAGTTCGGCATTGCCCTGGCCATACTGCAGACCGGCATAGAAGCCGGACCAGTCTGTTCCAGCCTCGACCGGCACGACGGGCGCCACGACGGGGGCGATATCAACGACCGGGGCGACATAGCCGCCAGCGAAAGCAGCCGAAGCGGCCAGCGATGCGGCAACCGAAAGGGCAACGAGTTTCATGGTAGTCTCCTTATTCGTCTCGAGCTTCTTGGTCTCGAGGCCCCTAGATATGGCCGGGGCGAAGGGTTTCCAGCCCAACATTGCAGTGACTGCAAACTCTGTTGCAAAAATGCGACCCTATCGCGAAAGTGATTGTTTTAGAAAAACAAAA
>JAPSIP010000053.1 GCA_031178645.1 Paracoccus sp. (in: a-proteobacteria)
CACGGCAACAAGCGCGGCCGCGAATTCGGCTGGCCCACCGCGAACATGCATATCCACGACCTGCACCTGCCGCGCCTGGGGGTCTATGCCGTCGTGGTGGACGTCTTGACCGGCCCTGACAAGCTGTCCTGCCAGGGCGTCGCCAGCCTGGGCGTGCGCCCCATGTTCGGCCGCAACGAACCTAATCTGGAAGTGCACCTGTTCGACTTCGACGGCGATCTTTACGGCCAGCACCTGTCGGTGGGCCTGGTCGAGTTCCTGCGCGACGAGGCGAGCTTCGACAGCGTGCAGGTCCTGATCGACCAGATCGCCGCCGATGCCGAACAGGCCCGCGCCGTGCTGGCAGGCGCCTGATGCGCGACCGTTTCTGGGAACTGCCCCTTCCGCAGTTGCAACCCGACGAATGGGAGGCGCTGTGCGACGGCTGCGGCAAGTGCTGCCTCAACAAGATCGAATACGAGGACACGAACGAACTGGCCTTCACCCGCGTGGCCTGCAAGCTTCTGGACGGCGAGAAATGCCAGTGCAGCAGCTATGCCAACCGGCACAACTTCGTGCCCGACTGCGTGGTCCTGACCCCCCGGAAGCTGGCCGAGATCGCCTGGTGGCTGCCCTCGACCTGCGCATACCGCCTGCGCCACGAGGGGCGGCCGCTCTACAAGTGGCATCACCTGATCTCGGGCGACCCGGAATCGGTCCACCGGGCAGGGGCCAGCGTCCGCGGCTGGACCGTCAGCGAGCTTGAGGTGACGGAAGACGACTGGGACGACTACATCATCGAGGATCTGGCCTAGCCTTCGTCCAGCCCCGCGAACCAGTCGGCATAGGGCGTGTTCCGCGCCATGCGGCGGTTCATGTCGGGGGCGCCGTCGCCCCACCAGACCGGGCCGCGTTCGCCCAGACCGACCTTGGCCTGGTCCACCGCCCGGTGCGCGTCATCTTCGGCCACCTTGTCGCCGGCAGCCTTTGCGACCTTGACCGCCTGCCGTGCATCCATCAGCGCCTTGACCAGCCGATCCCGTTCCGCCTGCGGCAGATGCGGATTGGCCGCCCGCCACAGTCGGCCGCGAACGACGATATAGCGTTGATCGGGTGTGAGGGGCGGCATGGCGGGAAGCCAATGCCTGACCCTTGCAACGGTTCCCGGCGGGCTTACTCGACCCGCTGCCAGGTCCCGGCATTGCGGCAGATCATCAGGATGCAGCCGCCGACGTCCAGCCGGTCGCCGCGCAGGGTCAGGCGGGCCGTATAGCTGCGCCCGCTTTCCGGGTTGATGATGCGGCCTTCGCCATAGCCGCCGTCACCCGTGGGCTGCACCTTGTCCAGGATCGCCGCCCCCAAGTCGCTGGCCTGCACGACCTTGCCCGAAGCGTCAAAGGTGCGCACGACTGTGCCGCACAAGCCGGCACCGCAAGGCTGGATCTGGACATGGCCGAAGCCGCCGTCGCGACCGGGGCTGGTCTGCCAGATGCCCGTCAGCGGATCGGCCGCCAGGGCGGGCTGGGCGGCAATCAGGGCCAAGGGGAACAGGATGGATGCAAGCTTCATGCGGCGATCCTAGCGCGGCTTTCGGGCGCGGGGAAGATGCCCGATTCCGGCTGCGCGTACCATTGCCCGAATGAAAGCAGGGCCGGCGTGAACCGGCCCTGCTTTATCGGATCAAATCGACGCGATCAATGCGCGACGGCGCTGCCACCAGCCCGTTCGTCACGCGCGGCGGCGACGCGGGCGGCCTCGGCCGCTTCCTCGGCCGCCTCGTCCCATTCGACCGGCTCTGGCTGACGGACCAAGGCCTGCTTCAGGACTTCACGGACGTGATTGACCGGGATGATAGTCAGGCCTTCCTTGACGTTGGCCGGGATGTCGGCCAGGTCCTTTTCGTTGTCGGCCGGGATCAGCACGGTCTTGATGCCGCCCCGCAAGGCCGCCAGCAGCTTTTCCTTTAGCCCGCCAATGGCCATCGCATTGCCGCGCAAGGACACCTCGCCCGTCATGGCGATGTCCTTGCGGACCGGGATCTGCGTCAGGACCGAGACAATCGAGGTCACCATCGCCAGACCGGCCGAGGGGCCGTCCTTGGGCGTGGCGCCATCCGGAACGTGGACGTGGATATCAAGCGCATCGAATTTCGGCGGCTTGACCCCGATCTGCGGAGCAATCGACCGGACATAGCTGGACGCCGCGTCGATCGATTCCTTCATCACGTCGCCCAGTTTCCCGGTCGTCTTCATCCGGCCCTTGCCCGGCAGCTTCAGCGCCTCGATCTGCAGCAGGTCGCCGCCGACCGAGGTCCAGGCCAGGCCCGTCACCACGCCGATCTGATCCTCTTTCTCGGCCAGACCGTAACGGTGGCGGCGCACGCCCAGGTATTCCTCGGCCTTGGCCGCATCCACCGTCACCGACTTGACCTGCCCTTTCAGGATCTCGGTCACGGCCTTGCGGGCCAGCTTGGCGATCTCGCGTTCCAGCGAACGCACCCCGGCTTCCCGCGTATAATAGCGGATCACATGGGTCAGCGCGTCGTCCGTCACCTCGAACTCGTTCTTGCGAAGGCCGTTCGCCGCAATCTGCTTGGGCAGCAGGTGTTGGCGCGCGATCTCGCGCTTCTCGTCCTCGGTGTAACCCGACAGGCTGATGATCTCCATCCGGTCCAGAAGCGGCCCCGGCATGTTATAGCTGTTGGCCGTGGTCACGAACATCACGTTCGACAGGTCGTATTCCACCTCAAGATAGTGGTCCACGAAGGTCGCGTTCTGTTCCGGATCCAGCACCTCGAGCATCGCGCTTGCCGGATCGCCGCGGAAGTCCTGACCCATCTTGTCGATCTCATCCAGCAGGATAAGCGGGTTGGTCGTCTTGGCCTTTTTCAGGGCCTGGATGATCTTGCCCGGCATCGAGCCGATATAGGTCCGGCGGTGGCCGCGGATCTCCGATTCGTCACGCACGCCGCCCAGCGAGATGCGGATGAACTCGCGCCCCGTCGCCTTGGCGACCGAACGTCCCAGCGAGGTCTTGCCGACGCCCGGAGGGCCGACAAGGCACAGGATCGGGCCTTTCAGCTTCTGGCTGCGGGTCTGCACGGCCAGGTATTCGACGATCCGTTCCTTGACCTTTTCCAGACCATAGTGATCGGCGTCCAGCACCTTTTCGGCAGCGACCAGATCCTTGCGGGTGCGCGACTTCACGCCCCAGGGCAGCGACAGCAGCCAGTCGAGGTAGTTGCGGCTGACCGTGGCCTCGGCCGACATGGGCGACATCGACTTCAGCTTCTTCAACTCGGATTCCGCCTTGTCGCGGGCTTCCTTGCTGAACTTGGTCTTGGCGATCTTTTCCTCAAGCTCGGCGATCTCGTTCTGGCCGTCCTCGCCGTCGCCCAATTCCTTCTGAATGGCTTTCATCTGCTCATTCAGATAGTACTCGCGCTGCGTCTTCTCCATCTGGGTCTTGACGCGCGACTTGATCTTCTTCTCGACCTGCAGGACCGACATCTCGCCCTGCATCAGGGAATAGACCTTCTCAAGACGCTCGGCCACGTCCAGCGTGTCCAGCAGATCCTGCTTCTTGTCGAGCGCGATGCCCATGTGGCCGGCGACCAGGTCGGCCAGCTTGCCGGGCTCCTTCGCCTCGGCCACGGCGGTCACGACTTCCTCGGGGATGTTCTTGCGGACCTTGACGTAACGCTCGAACTCCTCGGCCACGGTGCGGACAAGGGCCGTCACGGTCGCGCCGTCGCCCGGCGTTTCCGCCAGAAGGATGGCGGTGGCTTCGAAGTGATCCTCGTTCGGGACGAACTCGGTGATCTGGACGCGTTCGCGCCCTTCCACCAGCACCTTGACGGTGCCGTCAGGCAGCTTCAGCAGTTGCAGGACATTCGCCAGCACGCCGGCGCGGAAGATGCCGTCTTCCGTGGGTTCGTCGACCGAGGCATCCTTTTGCGCGGCCAGCAGGATGGGGCTGTCCGATTCCATCACGGCTTCCAGGGCGCGGACCGATTTCTCGCGGCCCACGAACAGCGGAACGATCATGTGCGGAAAGACCACGATGTCGCGCAGCGGCAGCACCGGATAGGTCGAAGATGCGAATTCGTTCATATGCGTTCCTTTCTGCCCGAAGCCGTGGCCCCGTCTTGGCGACACACGGCCCCTGCGTTCCGTCAATCTAGGGCTGTGGCCCCCCGCGTTCAATATGACGCGCAAAATGCCCGCTACTTTGCGCCGATCTACTAGCGGGGAATGACGATCTCGGCCCGCAGGCCGCCAAGGCGCTGCCCCCGCCCCAGCCGCAACTGCCCGCCATGCGCCCGCGCGACGTCGGCGGCGATGGCAAGGCCCAGCCCGGCACCGCCGCCGCTGTTGCGGCCCCGCGCCGGGTCCAGCCTGGTAAAGGGACGCATCGCCGCGTCCAGACTGTCGTCAGGAATGCCGGGGCCGTCGTCCTCGATCCCGATACGCAGGCTTCGTGGGCCAAGGGTGGCGTCCAGTTCCGCACGGGTGCCATAGCGGGCGGCATTTCCCAAAAGATTGTCCAGGGCCCGGCGCAGCATGTCGGCCCGGAAGGTCGCGCGGCCCGCCACATCACCTTCCAGGCTGCGCAGCGACACCTGCTGGCCCGCCCGCTGCGCATCGGCCACGACCCCGTCCACGAAATCCGCCACCCGCACCGGCTGGGGCGGGCTTTCCTGCGCATCGTCCCGGGCATAATCAAGAAAGGCGTCCACCATCCGGTTCATCTCGGCGATGTCGGCCTCCATCGCGCGCAGATCCTCGTCCTCGGGGGGCATGTCGGGCGACATCATCGACAGGCCCAGCCTCAGGCGCGTCAGCGGCGTGCGCAGGTCGTGGCTGATGCCCGACAGCATCATCTTGCGCTGCTCGTTCTGTCGTTCCAGCCGGTTGCGCATGTCCAGGAAGGCGGTGCCCGCGCTGCGCACCTCCGACGCGCCGGACGGCCGATAGGGCACGATCCGGCCCTTGCCGTAATCCTCGGCGGCCTCGGCCAGGCGGCGGATGGGGCGCAACTGGTTGCGCAGGAAGACCGTGGCGATCCCCGTCATCAGGAACGAGGTGAAGACCATCAGCACCAGCAACTGATGCGGGTTCGAGGCGCTGACCCGCCGCCGGTCGAAGGCCAGAGTATATGGTCCCGCCGCGCCGTCGATGGTCAGGACCACCCGCTTGTCGTCGCTGGCAAGGTCGATGGTGCGGATATTGCCAAGGGTCTCTCGCAGGACCTCGATCACCACGCGGCCGGAAAAGTCATAGAACAGGCGGCTGTCGCCCGCGGGATTGCCGGTGGGTGCGCCAATGGTGACGTCCAGCGGCACGGCGACCTCGCGCCCGGCGTCGCGTTGGCCCCCTGCCCGATCGATGCGTGCCGCGACAAAGGCCAGTTCGCGCGCCATGCTGGTGGTCATCTGCCGGGTCACGTCCTCGAAATGACGTTGCAGGAACATGACGCTGACCACCAGCGTCACCACCACGACGGGCAGGAACAGGATCAGCGCCGCGCGGCCGTAAAGCCCGCGCGGGAAAAAGCCCTTCAGCCAACCGCCGTCCGTGTGGTTCGACATGGCAACCCTTCACTTCCATGCTAAGGCTAGCGGCATGGACGGAGAGACGAAAGACCTGCTGCGAATCCTGGCCCCGAACCCGTCGCCGCTGACCGGGCCGGGGACCACGACCTTCCTTCTGGGGCAAGAGGAAGTCGCCGTCATCGACCCCGGGCCCGACGATGCGGACCACCTTGCGGCCATCCGGCAGGCTGCACGGGGGCGGATCAGCCATATCATCGTGACCCACGCGCATCTGGACCACAGCGCGGGCGCGCGGCGCCTGTCCGACGTGACGGGCGCACCGGTCCTGGCCTTCGGGGACGCGCTGTCGGGGCGGTCCCCCCTGATGCAGCGGCTTTCAGACCAGGGGGTCGGCGGCGGCGAGGGGCTGGACCTGGCCTTCGCCCCCGACATCAGGCTGCGCGACGCCGAGGTGATCCGGGGCGCCGACTGGACCCTGACCGCGCTGCACACGCCGGGCCATTCCGGCGGCCATCTGACCCTGCAGTGGGGCGATCAGGTCTTCTGCGGGGATCTGGTGATGGCCTGGTCCTCGACCATCATCTCGCCCCCGGACGGCGATCTTGCCGACTACCTGCGCTCGCTGGACCGGCTGGCGCAGACCGGCGCGCGGCGCCTGCTGCCCGCGCATGGCGCGCCGATCGAGGATCCGTTGGCCCGCCTGTCGGAACTAGCCGCGCATCGCCGCCAACGCAGCGCCCAGATCCTTGCGGTTCTGCGCGACGGCCCTTCCGACGCAGCCACCCTCGCCGCGCGGATCTACGACATGGCCCCCCACCTGATGCCCGCAGCAACCCGCAACGTGCTGGCCCATCTGCTGGCCTTGGCCGACATCGGCGCCGTCGCGCCCCTCGGCCCGCTGGGCCCCGAAACAAGTTTTGCGTCTTTGTGAAAAAATCCGCGTTCTCCCTCTGGACGCCCCCAAAGACCATTGCTATACGGCCCCCGTGTTCCGGCGTAGCTCAGCGGTAGAGCAGTTGACTGTTAATCAATTGGTCGTAGGTTCGATCCCTACCGCCGGAGCCAATATTCCAAGCGAATGAACTACTTGTTCCGAGATATTCCTGTCGGGTTTCAGGAAGATCGCCGGCATGGCTTGGAACCAATCTAGCAACAAGGCAGAATAAAGCCTCGCAGACCCGAAAAGTCGATTGCGAGTGTCTTGAGCAGGCATCGGGATCGGCTGCTCGATCCTCCGCCTTGCCGCTCTTGTGCTTATGTCCATCCCTTGCCGCGTGATAAATATGCAGCGGGAACAGCGTCATAGTTCCCTGATCCTCTATCCTGTACGCAATCTTCCCCTGGGAATGAATTTTCCGCTTGCGCCCCGCTTTGGGCACCCCTATAGACCCCCCACGCAACGTCGAAAGACGCTGCAGACCTCCGGTGGGGCCATAGCTCAGTTGGTAGAGCGCTTGAATGGCATTCAAGAGGTCAGGGGTTCGACTCCCCTTGGCTCCACCAAAAAACCTCAAGACATCTCAACAGATTGCGGAATGTCCTTGGACGATGTCCTTGCGTTCCGCTTGGCCCCTGCAGCCCAAGGGCAAGCCGCTTCGGCGATATCAACAAGATCAGGACATGGTGGGCGGTGAGGGACTCGAACCCCCGACATCTTCGGTGTAAACGAAGCGCTCTACCAACTGAGCTAACCGCCCGCCGGCTTGCCTTCTAGCCGGGCGCGTGAGGGTTGGCAAGCAGCGTGCCCGTCACGCGCCGATCACGCCCGATCCTGCGAACAAGGCCGGCAGGTCCACCGTGTCATGGCGGTTCAGCGCGTCGGCGTGCTTCGCAAGAAAGCTGTCGGCCGCGACTTGCCCCGCCTCTTTCATCCGCGCCAGCAAGCCCGGAGCGGGCATCAGCTTGGACCGGGCGGTCAGGTCGTTCATCAGCACATCGTCCAGGATCATGTGGACCAGCGGGTTCTTCATGGCGCGGTTCTGCAGCCGGTCCTCGGCGAACAGGCGCTTGACGAAGTTGATGGCCCGCAGGTCGGACATCAGCGAGGCGTTGAAGCTGACCTCGTTCACCCGGTCGGCGATCTGGGCGGGCGTGCGGGGGATGCCGTCGCGCAGCAGCGGGTTGATGTTCACGATGACGATGTCGCGCGGCAGGTTCTGATCATACAGCGGGAACATCGCCGGATTGCCCGTGAAGCCCCCGTCCCAGAACGCCTCGAGCGCGCCGGTTTCGGGGTCGCAGATCTCGACCGCGCGGAACAGGGTCGGCAGGCAGGCCGAGGCCATGACGGCGTCAACCGTGGCGGCGGCACGGGTAAAGACCCGGATTCGGCCCGTGCGCACATTGGTGGCCGCGACGAACAGGCGCGGTTCCCGGTCGTTGCTGAAATCGGGATGGGGCAATTCGCGCAGCACCGCCCCCAGCGGGTTCACGTAGAAGGGACCATAGTCATAGGGGCTGAAGACCCGCGTCAGGCTCTCCAGCCAGGCCGCCGGCGAAAACAGTTCGGTCAGCCGGTCCATGCCTTGCGGGGCCGGGAACACCGAATGCATCCACCGCACCAGACGATTGTCGCTGCGCTGCCCGACCTGCGCCCACAGGAAATCGAGGTTTTCCCGCGCCGCCCGGCGCCCCGCCCGGCCCGGATGACGCGCCAGCCCGCCCTTCAGGGCCGCAGCGTTCAGAGCACCGGCCGAGGCGCCGCTGATGGCGGAAATCGTCAGCCAATCCTCTTCCAGAAGCCGATCGAGGACGCCCCAGGAAAAGGCGCCATGCGCGCCGCCGCCCTGCAAGGCAAGGTTGATCCGCTTTTCGTCCATCGCCGCCCCTTTCTTCGCAGGTGCAGCATAACGCGATTGGCGGGCCGGTCTATCCCCGGCCTCAGTCCTCGGCGTTGGCCTCGGCCCGGCTTTTGCCGGCGACATCCAGGGCCAGGGTGGCGGCCATGAAGGCATCCAGGTCGCCGTCCAGAACGCCCTGCGTGTCGCTGGTTTCCTCGCCCGTGCGCAGGTCCTTGACCATCTGGTAAGGGTGCAGGACGTAGGACCGGATCTGGTTGCCCCAGCCGGCATCGCCCTTGGCGGCGTGCTGGGCGTTGATCTCGGCATTCCGCTTGTCCAGTTCCATCTGGTACAGACGTGCCTTCAGGGCAGCCATGGCGTTGGCCCGGTTCTGGTGCTGGGATTTTTCGGAAGACGTGACGACGATGTTCGTGGGCAGGTGGGTGATCCGCACCGCCGAGTCGGTAGTGTTCACGTGCTGTCCGCCCGCGCCGGACGATCGATAGGTATCGATGCGGATGTCGCGGTCGGGAATGTCGATCTCGATAT
>JAPSIP010000374.1 GCA_031178645.1 Paracoccus sp. (in: a-proteobacteria)
CCAGTTGGTCCCGGTCGGCAAGGCCTATTTCGGCTTCACGGACGAGGAGTTGCGCGAACTGGACCGCTTCGTGCGCAACAACACCACTGAACGTTTCGGTCCCGTCCGGTCGGTGGCGCCGAAGCTGGTGCTGGAGGTCGCGTTCGAGGGGCTGAACGCCTCGGGCCGCCACAAGTCGGGCGTCGCCATGCGTTTCCCCCGCATCAGCCGGATCCGCTGGGACAAGCCCGCATCCGAGGCAGACCACCTGTCCACGCTGAAGGCGATGATCGCGTGACGCTGCCGCCCGAGTTTCAGGATTGGTTCGCCCGCCAGGGCTGGCAGCCCCACCCGCACCAGTTGGACCTGCTGGCGGCGCAGGGCGACACGCTGCTGATCGCGCCGACCGGGGGCGGAAAGACGCTGGCCGGTTTCCTGCCCTCGCTGGTCGACCTGAAGGACGGGCACAAGGGGCTGCACACGCTCTATGTCTCGCCGCTGAAGGCGCTGACGGCGGATATTGCGCGCAACCTGGCGCGGCCGGTGGCGGAACTGAACCTGCCCATCCGGGTCGAGGATCGGACCGGCGACACGCGATCCTCGCAACGCGCGCGCCAGCGTGTCGATCCGCCGCAGATCCTGCTGACAACGCCGGAATCGCTGGCATTGATGCTGTCCTATGAACAGGCGCCGCAGATCTTCGGCAGCCTGCGCCGCGTGGTGCTGGATGAATTGCACGCGCTTGCCGAAAACAAGCGCGGCGACCAGCTGATGCTGTGCCTGGCGCGGCTGCGAACGCTTGCGCCGGGCCTGAGCGCCACCGGCCTGTCCGCCACGGTCGAAGACCCCGCCGCCCTGGCCCAATTCATGGGCGGCGCGTCCATCATCCATGCCGATCCCGGCCCCGCGCCCGACATCGCCATGCTGGCCACCGCCCGCCCCGCGCCCTGGTCGGGCGGCGGCGGCCACTACGCCGTCCCCGAGGTTCTGGCCGAGATCAAACAGGCCCGCACCACCATCATCTTCATCAACACCCGCGCCCAGGCCGAACTGTTCTTCCAGGCCTTGTGGGCCGCCAATGACGACAACCTGCCCATCGGCCTGCACCACGGCAGCCTTGCCCGCGAGGCGCGGCAACGGGTCGAGGCCGCGATGGCCGCGGGCGAGTTGCGCGCCGTGGTGGCCACCGGCAGCCTGGATCTGGGGATTGACTGGGGCGCGGTCGATCTGGTGATCCAGGTGGGCGCGCCCAAGAACGTCAAGCGGCTGGTCCAACGGATCGGGCGGGCGAACCACCGCTATAACGCGCCCTCGCGCGCGCGCATCGTGCCCGCCAACCGTTTCGAGGTAGTCGAATGCATCGCGGCCCTTGAAGCCGTCCATGAACATGACCTTGACGGCGACCCGCGCGGCCCCGGCCCGCTGGACGTGCTGTGCCAGCATATCCTGCTGACCGCCTGCGCCGGACCCTTCGACGCCGACGCCCTGCTGGCCGAGGTGCGCACTGCCGGACCCTATCGCGGCCTGACCCGCGCCCAGTTCGACGACTGCCTGGATTTTGCCGCGACCGGGGGATACGCGCTGCGCGCCTATGACCGGTGGCAACGGTTGATGCAGCGCGACGGGCTGTGGCGGCTGCGCGACCCCCGCGCCACGCGCGAGTTGCGCATGAACGTGGGCACCATCGTCGAGGCCGAGATGCTGAAGGTCCGCTTTCGTCGCGGCGGCGGGTTGCTGGGCGAGGTCGAGGAGGGCTTTGCCGCGACCCTTGTGCCCGGCGACACCTTCCTGATCGGCGGGCAGACCGTCAGGTACGATGCCCTGCGCGAGATGGTAGTCGAAGTCACGAAGCAGCCGACCAAGCAGCCGCGCATCGCGCTTTATTCCGGGATGAAGCTGGCGACATCGACCCAGCTTTCGCACCGGGTTCAGGCGCTGATCGGCGATCCGTCGCGCCATTGGGTGCTGCCCCCCGACACCGCCGA
>JAPSIP010000054.1 GCA_031178645.1 Paracoccus sp. (in: a-proteobacteria)
ATTAAGTGGCATCGCAAGACGTCGATGAGCTGGACGACAGCTCGGCCCCGCTGATCGAGCATCTCAAGGAACTGCGGACCCGCCTGGTCTGGTCGGCCCTGGCCTTCGTGGTGGCGATGGTCCTGTGCTATCTGATCTGGAACCCGATCTACAACTTCCTGACCGTCCCGATCTGCGCCGCGCTTGAAGATCGCGGCCAGGAATGCGGCCTGATCCTGCTGAAGCTGCAAGAGGGCTTCACCGTCGCGCTGCGCATCTCGTTCTTCGGGGGCTTCATCCTGGCCTTCCCGATCATCGCCTATCAATTGTGGCGCTTCGTGGCACCCGGCCTTTATCGCAGCGAGAAGCGGGCCTTCCTGCCCTTCCTGGTGGCTTCGCCGCTGATGTTCGCCCTGGGCGCCTCCTTTGCCTATTACATCATCCTGCCGATGGTGTTTTCCTTCTTCCTGGGCTTCCAGCAAGGGCCGCTGTCGCTGCCCGACGATGCCGCGGCCCCGACGAACAGCACCAACCTTGCGGGGATCGTCTTCCAGGGTTCGGTCAGCGAATACCTGAACCTGACCACGCGCTTCATCCTGGCCTTCGGCCTGTCCTTCCAGCTGCCGGTGGCGCTTGCGCTGATGGGCCGGGCGGGGCTTGTCTCCGCGCAGACGCTGGCCAGCACGCGCCGCTATGCCATCGTCATCATCCTGACTCTGGCCGCCTGCCTGACGCCGCCGGACGTGGGCAGCCAGCTTGTGCTGTTCTCGGTCATCTACGGGCTTTACGAGATCTCGATCCAGATCGTCCGCCAGATCGAGAAGAAGCGCGAAAAGGAACTGCGCGCCCAGGGGCTGTGGGTCGAGGACGAGTGATGCGGGACACCCCCGAAGCCGATGCCCTGACCCGCATCGCCGCGGCCTTGGAGCGGCTGGCCCCGCCGCCCGTCCCCGCGCCCAGTTTTTCGGAAGCTTCGGCCTATGTCTGGCATCCCGATCCCGACCGGTTGGAGGCCGTGCAGACGGTCAGCCGCGTCGATCTGGTGCAGTTGATCGGCATCGACCGGGCCAAGCGGACCCTGCTGGACAACACGCTGCAGTTTGCGCGCGGCTTCGGGGCGAACAACGCCCTGCTGTGGGGCGCGCGTGGGATGGGCAAGTCGTCGCTGGTCAAGGCCGTCCATGCCGAGGCGGTGGCCCAGGGCCTGCCGCTGGTCCTTGTCGAAATCGCCCGCGACGACCTGGGGTCGGTCGGCCGCCTGCTGGCGATCCTGGGGCGCGCAACGGACAAGCGGTTCCTGCTGTTTTCCGACGACCTGTCCTTCAGCCATGACGACACGCAGTACAAGTCGCTAAAGGCGGTGCTGGACGGCGGGATCAGCGGGCGGCCCGCGAACGTGATCCTTTACGCCACCTCGAACCGGCGCCACCTGATGCCGCGCGACATGATCGACAATGAACGCGCCACCGCGATCCATCCCGGCGAGGCGGTCGAGGAGAAGGTGTCCCTGTCGGACCGCTTCGGGCTGTGGCTGGGCTTCCACCCCTGCTCTCAGGACGAATATCTGGCGATGGTGCGCGCCTATTGCGACGCCTACGGCCTGGCGATCACGCCCGACGCCCTGCGGGCCGAGGCGATCGAATGGCAGGCGACGCGCGGTGCACGGTCGGGCCGGGTGGCCTGGCAGCTCTTCACCGACCTGGCTGGCCGGCACGGCATCGCTGTCTAATCCAAGGCCAGCGGCGGCGTGTCCCCGCTTTCCTCAAGATGCCAGACCGCCTGCCACCGTCCCGCGCTGCGGTCCAGCGTCAGGTAATTCCGTTCCGCGACATAACGGTGCTTCTGCCCTGGCAACGGCTTGATGCGGACCGGGTGGCCCTTGAGCGGCGCATCGCCCAGCCCCGCGAACAGGCCCAGCGTCCGCGCATAAGCCTTGGGCGGCGCCCGATGCGAGATGCCCGAGGCGACAAGCTGGTGGATCAGGCTGTCGTCCGGTCCCATCTCGGCCCGCGTGGCCAGATGGATTTCGCCCGACAGCACGGTGACGGGGGCCGTCTTGCGCATCCGCAGCACCGCGCCCAGCATCCGCCGCCATTCGTCGCGATGGGCATGGCTTTGCCACTGGTCGCGCAGGTCGTCCTCGTAATGCTGCATCCGGGGGATCATCATCATGGCCGTTTCCAGCAGCGACAGGCGCGGCCCCAGCAGCGGGACGCTGGACACCATGAAGACATGATCGCCCGTGGGCTTCAGCGAATCCATCGCCTTCCACCCTGCCTCTCCCATGATCCGGTGGCGGTGGCGTTCCGACCGCAGGTCCGGCGCGAACAGCGTCACGCCCGGCAGGTCGCGCCGCCAGCCCAGGCCACTACCCGTCGGGTCCGTGAACAGCGCCGGCACGTCAGCCTCGGTCGCGCCGTGCTGGAACAGCAGATACATCTGCCGCGCGACGCGGAACAGCGCCTGCCCCACTGCCGAACCGGTACGGCTTTCGGGCAGCGATCCCCAGCCGTCGCAGATGTCGTGGTCGTCCCAGACCGACAGCGAAGGCACGCTGGCGAACAGGTCCGCGCAACCTTCGGCAGCCAGCACCATCATGTAGCGTTCCGCGAACTTGCGCTGCAGGTGGAGGGTCAGGTGGTCGAGATCGTCGGCCAAAGGATTTTCGGGAACATGGTCCGGCCAGTCCTGGGTCAGGGGATGGCCTCGGGTCGCCTCGTCCGCATAGATCTGGTCGCCGCCCTGCAGCAGCAGCGCGAAAGGCGCGCGGCGGTGATCTGCTTCCAGTCGCGCCCACATCAGGTTCCGCTCGGCCGAATCGCGGTCCAGGTCGCCGTTTTCCTCGCCATTGCAGGACACGAAGGCGATGCGGATGTCGCCGTCCAGCCGCGTGGCGACCGCATGGTCGCGCCCGTCCAGATGATAGCCGCCCTCGGCCGTGGTCAAGGTGAAGTCATGCCGCCAGACTGCCAGCCCGGCGACCTGGGCAAGAAGCACCGGCTGGCACTCGCCTGCCGCAGTCCGCAGCGGACCGGGCGCCGCAGCGCCTTGCGGCGTGACCGTGACGGTCGCCAAGTGCAAGCCCTTGGCATCGCAGCCCCGAAAATGCAGGATCGGACCCGCGAAACCCTTGTCTTGAACCATATGCCGCGTCTTGCCTTGCCTGTCCCTTGAGGCTTCTAGATAGGCGGCTTGACGAAGATGTCACCCCCTGGCCCGACTTCCAGCGGCTTGTCCCGCGCCAGGGCAGCGGAAAGCCGCGACAGGTCGGGGACCAGCGGGAACAGGTCGGCCTGCAGGGCGTGGTAGATGTCGGGCTTGCCCTGGAACTGGGCGCCGGGTCCGGGCCCGCCCGGTTCGGGAAACCAGCCACCGCCCTTGTGGTCGATCAGTTGGTCGTCGGCAAAGCGCCACAGGCGGCGATACCACGCCTCGTCCTCGGGGCGCGGGTCCAGCTTGATGAGGGCTGCAAGCGCGCCGATCCCTTCGGTCACGGGCCACCAGTAGCGGTCGGGGCGGGCGACGTGACCGTCATGATCCAGCGTATAGGCCAGACCGCCCCCATCCAGCCAGGCGTCGCGCAGCGCGGTTTCGACCAGCAGCCGGGCCTGGGCGGGCGCGTTGCCCTGCGGACGGTCCGCCAGATCCCAGCAATGCAGCAGCAGCCGCGCCATTTCCAGCGAATGGCCTGGCGTGGTGCCTGCGGGACGGAACATCGGGTTGCCTTCATAGGCCGGATCGGGCTGCCAGTCCGCGTCGTAATGTTCCGGGATGCGCCAACCGTTGCGCGCCGCCTGCCCGCCGATGAAGAAGCCCAGGATCCCTTGCGCGCGGCGCAGGTATTCGCCTTCGCCCGTGGCCTCGAAGGCGGCCAGCAGCGCCTCGACCCCGTGCATGTTGGCGTTCATGCCGCGATAGGTGGAAAACGGCTGCCAGTCGCGCGTGAACTCGTCCCGGAACAGGCGCGCGTCCGCATCCCAGAAGCGGTCATCAAGCACCTGCGCGATGTCGCCCAGCAGGCGGTCCGCATCGGGGTGACCCACCAGCTTCGCGGTCGAGGCCGCAAGCAGCACGAAGACATGGCCATAGGCCAGCTTGGTGTCGTCAGCCACCTGCCCGTCCCGCAGCGACCACAGATAGCCGCCATGCCGGCCGTCGCGATGGCCGCGCCACAGTTGATCCATCCCCCTGTCGATGATCCCGGCCCCCTCCGGCCGACCGGCCAAGTGGCCCAGCCCAAAGGAATGAACCAGCCGCGTCGTCACATGCAGTTCCTGAAGCCCACCGTCCACCGGGCGTCCCGCATCGTCCAGCGGCAGGAAGCCCCCGCCCGGCCCCACGCAGGCATCAAAGGCATCAAGCGCGCGAAGGGCATCCTGCACCAGAAAGGCGCGGTGGTCAGCATCGTCCAGCCAGGATCCTCCCTCACCGCCCAATGTCGTCCTGTCCATGATCCTGCCCCGTTGCTGTTCAGGCGCCGAACTTGCAGGGGGCGATGACGGCTTGCAAACGATTTTGTGATGCACCCCTTGCAATTTGTCGCAGCCTGGTCCAGATTGCGTCCCAGCGGGACCGGGCCCCTCTGGCGACACTGTGTCGTGATGTCGGACCGCATCGAGCGTGACTCGATGCAAGTGGCCCTGACCGACGAAGCCCCTGGCATCGAAGCACTAAGGCAACGATGAGGGCAATATGGAATTTCTGTTTCTGCTGGTGCTCGGCAAGCCGCTGTGGATGTGGCTGCTGTTCATCACACTTGTGGTCGCGCTGCTGGCCTTTGACCTGGGCGTGCTCCACAAGGACGACCACGAGATCGGGGTTGCGGAAAGCCTCCGCATGTCGGCGATGTATATCGTGCTGGGCCTTGGCTTTTCTGGCTTCATCTACTCGCAGATGGGGACCGAGGCGACGGCCCAGTATCTGACCGCGTTCGTGGTCGAGAAGACGCTGGCGATGGACAACATCTTCGTCATTGCGCTGATCTTCGGCTTTTTCGCCATCCCTCGCGAATACCAGCACCGGGTGCTGTTCTGGGGTATCCTGGGCGTGATCGTCCTGCGCGGCATCATGATCGGCCTGGGCGCGACGATCGTCGAGAACTATCACTGGGTCCTGTATCTCTTCGCGCTGTTCCTGGTCTTTACCGGCATCAAGATGCTGTTCACCAAGGAAGGCTCGCACGACCTGCATGACAACAAGCTGGTGCAGTTCATGCGCCGCCGGTTCCATGTCACGGACGAGTTCCACGGCCACAACTTCATCGTGAAGCTGCCCGATCCCAAGACCGGCAAGATCGTGCGCCATGCGACGCCCCTGCTGCTGGCCCTGATCATGATCGAGATCGCGGACCTGGTCTTTGCGGTGGATTCGGTCCCGGCCGTGTTTACGATCACGACCGATCCTTATATCGTCTATACCTCGAACATCTTCGCGATCCTGGGCCTGCGGGCGCTGTATTTCGCCCTCGCCGCGATCCTGCACCGCTTCGCCTACCTGAAATACGCGCTGTCGCTGCTGCTGGTCTTCATCGGGTCCAAGATCTTCATCGCCGACCTGATGGGCTGGGAAAAGTTCCCCCCGACTTGGTCGCTGGGCATCACCTTCGCGATCCTGGGCGCGGGCGTCGTCTTCTCGCTGTGGAAGACCAACGGGGCCAAGTCGGAACCGCTGCCTTCGGGACCGTCGGCGAAGTAACCGAAACACACCGACAAGGCGCCCAACCGGCGCCTTGTTTGCCGATTCCGTCCAGCAAGCGGCCTTCATGCCTTTGCACTGGCGCGCGCTTCGTGCAGATTGCGTAAAGCCCGATTAGTTGGACAAAGTGAACCGATGCTTCTGGAAATCCTCATCGTCCTGCTTTTGACGATGTTCAATGGCGTTCTGGCCATGTCCGAACTGGCCATCGTCTCGGCCCGGCCAGCCCGGCTGAAGGTCATGGCGGCCGAAGGCAGCACCGGGGCGCAGACGGCCCTGGAACTGGGGGCCGAACCCGGCCGCTTCCTGTCCAGCGTCCAGATCGGCATCACCCTCGTGGGCGTGATGTCGGGTGCGTTTTCAGGGGCCACATTGGGCGCGCGGCTGTCTGCGGCACTGATGGCAAACGGACTTTCCCCTGCCTTGGCACAAACCCTGGGCGTCGGCGGCGTGGTCGTGCTGATCACCTATCTGTCGCTGATCATCGGGGAACTGGTGCCCAAGCAGATCGCGCTGCGCTCGCCCGAGGGCGTCGCCAGCCGAATCTCTCCGCTGATCCTGTTCATCTCGCGCATCGCCGCGCCGATCGTCTGGCTGCTCGACATTTCGGGCCGGCTGGTGCTGCGCCTGCTGGGCCAGTCCGGCGAATCCGACCGCGGCATCTCGGACGAGGAGATCCGCGTGATGCTGTCCGATGCCCGCAGCGCCGGCGTCATCGAACCCGCGGAAACCGAAATGATCGCCGGCGTGATGCGGATCGCCGACCGTTCCGCCCGCGGCCTGATGACCCCCCGCCACGAGATCGAGACGGTGGACGTGGCCGACCCCGCGCCCGAGGTGTTGCAGCGGTTCCGCGACAGCCGCCGGTCACGCCTTCTGGTGCGCGACGGAACGGACGACAACATCATCGGCGTCATCACCCTGCGCGAACTTCTGACCGAGGATACGACCGACCTGCGCCCGCTGGTGCAGGAAGTGCCCGTCATCCGCGAAGGCCTGCCCGCGCTGAGCGTGATCGAGGAGCTGAAGGCCAGCCCCGCGCATATGCTGCTGGTCTATGACGAATACGGCCATTTCGAAGGGGTCGTGACGGCGATGGACCTGCTCGAGGCGATCGCGGGCGACTTCCCCGAACCCGGCGACGACGAACCCAAGGCCGTGCAGCGCGAGGATGGCAGCTGGCTGGTCGCGGGCTGGATGCCGGCCGACGAGTTTGCCGAGATGATCGGCATCTCGCTGCCCGAGGATCGCGGCTATGAATCGGTCGCGGGCCTGGTGCTGGATCGGGCGGGCGTCCTGCCCGACGTGGGCGCGCATGTCACGCTGGCAAACTGGCGGATCGAGGTCGTGGACCTTGACGGCCGCCGGATCGACAAGCTGCTGGTGTCGCAGCTTGCCGAAGTTTAATGGCGGTCAGGCTGCCCGCCGGTCGCGGCCGATGCCCAGCAATTGATAGATCACCAGGGCGGCCAGCGTCGATGTGCCGATGCCGCCCAGGGCGAAGCCGCCGATGTTCACGGTGAAATCGCCCGCGCCTAGGATCAGCGCCACACCCACGGTGAACAGGTTCCGCGGGTCTGAAAAGTCCACGCGGTTGTCCACCCAGATCCGCGCCATCGCCGATGCGATCAGCCCGAAGACCGACACCGCCAGCCCCGCCAGCACCGGCGCGGGGATCGTTTGCAGGATCGCGCCGAACTTGGGCGACAGCCCCAGCAGGATCGCGATGATGGCTGCCATCGGGAAGATCAGCGTGGAATAGACCTTGGTCATCGCCATGACGCCGATGTTTTCGGCATAGGTGGTGACGCCCGTCCCGCCCCCTGCCCCGGCGATCATCGTGGCCAGCCCGTCGCCCAAAAAGCCCCGGCCGATATAGCGGTCCATGTTCTGCCCCGTGATCGACCCAAGCGCCTTGATATGGCCAAGGTTCTCGGCCACCAGGACGACGGCGACGGGGGCGATCATGCTGATCGCGGTCCAGTCGAACTGCGGCGCGGTGAAGTTGGGCATCCCGAACCAGGCGGCCGCGCCGACCCGGCCAAAGTCGATGCCGGGCACCAGCCCCGCGCCGTTGCCGAAGACCAGCACCAGCAGGTATCCGAAGCCAAGCGCGATCAGGACAGCGATGCGGCGTGTCGTCCGGCCCCCATAGGCCGACACCATCGCCATGCACAGGACCGTGGCAAGGGCAATGGACAGATGCGCCATGCTGCCCTTCAACTGCCCCACCGCCACGGGCGCAAGGTTCAGGCCGATGGACACGCCGATGGCACCCGTCACGGCGGGCGGCATCAGCCGTTCGACCCAGCCCGACCCGATCGCCATGACCAGAAGCCCGATCAGCGCGTAGACCAGTCCGGCTGCGATGATTCCGCCCAGGGCCACGCCGATACTGGGGTTGGCCCCGCCGCCGGCGAAGCCGGTCGCGGCCATCACCACGGCGATGAAGGCGAAGGACGACCCCAGATAGCTGGGCACCCGCCCGCCGGTGATCGCAAAGAACAGCAGCGTGCCGATGCCGGAAAAGAACACCGCCACATTTGGGTCGAAGCCCATGATCAGCGGCGCCAGGATCGTCGATCCCGACATGGCCAGCAGGTGCTGCAGGCTCATCGGGACCGCTGCGGCCAATGGCAGCTTCTCATCGGGAAGGACCGTCGCGCCGGTGGCCGGCCGCCAGTTTGGAAAATAACCCATGGTCTTCTCTTGTCGTGATTCTGGCGGCAGGATTAGCCGATCCGGGCGCGCAGACCAATTGCCGAAGGTCTTAGCGGCAAGGAAGGCCGCACAAAGAAAAACCCCCGCCTTTGGGGCGGGGGTCGAAGCGGTCAGGCTGTCCGCGCAGGTTATTCGCGGTTGCCCATGAACTGCAGCAGGAACATGAACAGGTTCAGGAAGTCCAGGTACAGTTGCAAGGCGCCCATGATGGCGGTCTTGCCCAGGAAGTCCCGGTCGGAACCCGCCAGTTGCAGATAGGTGTTCTTGATGTTCTGCGTGTCATAAGCGGTCAGGCCGGCGAAGATCAGCACGCCCAGGATCGAGATCGCGAACTGCATCCCCGACGACTGCAGGAAGATGTTCACGATCGAGGCCACGATCAGGCCGATCACGCCCATGATCAGGAAGCTGCCCCAGCCCGAGATGTCCTTCTTCGTGGTATAGC
>JAPSIP010000375.1 GCA_031178645.1 Paracoccus sp. (in: a-proteobacteria)
GGCAGCGCCGCCGACATCATGCAGAACGAGGCCGTGATCGAGGCTTATCTGGGCACCGGCCTCAAGAACAAGGACATGGTGGGCGCATGAGCGATCAGGACGCAGTCTTCGGCAAGCGCGGCAACCGCGACCTGTCGGTCGTGAACCCCAGCGGGCGCGGCAGCATCGACGGCACGCGCCGATCCGGCCCCGTCGGACCGGGCCATGCGGGCGATCCCTTCCTGATCGGCGAAAACATGACTGGCGGATACGGCAAGGGCGCCGACATCCTGCACGACTGCACCATCGCGGTCGAACGCGGCCAGATCGCCGTGATCGTCGGCCCCAATGGCGCGGGCAAGTCCACCGCCATGAAGGCGATCTTCGGGATGCTGAACCTGCGCAAGGGCAGCGTCCGCCTGGACGGGCGCGACATCACCGCGCTGAACCCCCAGGACCGGGTGAAGGCAGGCATGGGGTTTGTCCCGCAGGTCAACAACATCTTCCCGTCCATGACGGTCGAGGAGAACCTGGAAATGGGAGCCTTCATCCGCAAGGACGACATCCGTCGCACGATGGAACAGGTCTATGAGTTGTTCCCTGCCGTCGCCGCCAAGCGCCGGCAGGCCGCGGGCGAATTGTCGGGCGGGCAGCGCCAGCAGGTGGCCGTGGGCCGGGCGCTGATGACCCAGCCGTCCGTCCTGATGCTGGACGAACCCACCGCGGGCGTCAGCCCGATCGTCATGGACGAATTGTTCGACCGCATCATCGCCATTGCACGCGGCGGGTTGCCGGTGCTGATGGTCGAACAGAACGCCAAGCAGGCGATGATGATCGCCGACAAGGCCTATGTGCTGGTGCAGGGCGCGAATGCCCATACCGGCACCGGCGCTGAGTTGATGCAGAACGACGAGGTGCGACGCACCTTCCTGGGGGGCTGAGCCTTGGATATCCTCAACGCCCTCGTGGCCTTTCTGAACTTCGTCTTCATTCCCGCCGCCGCCTATGGCGCGCAGCTTGCGCTTGGCGCGCTTGGGGTGACGCTGATCTATGCGATCCTGCGGTTCTCCAACTTCGCCCATGGCGACACGATGGCCTTCGGCACCGCGATCACCATCCTGGTGACCTGGGGGCTGCAATCGCTGGGCATCTCGCTGGGCGTGCTGCCCACGGCGCTGCTGGCCCTGCCCTTCGGCATTGCCGGGACGGCGCTGCTGGTGCTGGGCACGGATCGCGCCGTGTATCGCTTCTATCGCGCGCAGAAGGCCGCGCCGATCATCTTCGTGATGGCATCGGTCGGCGTGATGTTCGTGATGAACGGGCTGACGCGCCTGCTGATCGGCGTGGATGAACAACGCTTCGACGACGGCGCGCGCTTCATCATCGCCGTGCGCGACTTCCGGGAATGGTCGGGCCTGGCCGAAGGCCTGGCCCTGCGGTCCACTCAGGCGCTGACGGTGATCGTCACCGTGATCGTCTGCGCCGCGCTGTTCTGGTTCCTGAACCGCACCAAGTCCGGCAAGGCCATGCGCGCCTATTCCGATAACGAGGACCTGGCCCTGCTGTCGGGCATCGACCCCGAACGCGTGGTGCGCCTGACCTGGATCATCGCCGCCGGGCTGATGACCATCGCCGGCGTCCTTTACGGCCTGGACAAGTCCTTCCGGCCCTTCAACTATTTCCAGATCCTGCTGCCGATCTTCGCGGCGGCCATCGTGGGCGGCCTTGGCAACCCTGTCGGTGCGATTGCCGGCGGCTTCCTTGTAGCCTTTTCCGAGGTCGCGGTGACCTACCCTTGGGTCAAGGTCGCCGGATACCTGTTTCCCGACTGGCAGCCGGGGGGGCTGCTGCAACTGCTGGGCACCGAATACAAGTTCGCCGTCAGCTTCGTCATCCTGATCGTGGTCCTGCTGTTCCGCCCGACCGGGCTGTTCCGCGGCAAGTCGGTGTAAAGGGGGTCCGTTATGTCATCCAACCG